>NZ_DFTU01000068.1:26990-28363 GCF_002379485.1 Methylophaga sp. UBA4204
TCGCGCGCGCCTTCCGGGGTAGCTTTGGTCAGGATAGGTGTTTCAATATCCATAAAGCCGTGATTATCGAGATACTGGCGTAATTGGCGGATAATCTGTGAACGAAAGCGCAGCTTTTGCAGCATTTCCGGGCGACGTAAATCGATATAACGATGACGCAGCCGGATATCTTCATTAACTTCAGCCTGTTCCGTCAATGGGAATGGCGGAGTTTCAGAACTGTTCAAAATAGTCACGCGCTTGGCGATAATTTCGATTTTGCCGCTTTTTAAATCGGTATTTTCGCTGCCCGCAGGACGGGGGTTAACCACACCTTCAATTTGTAACACATATTCACTGCGTACTTTTTCAGCCACGGCAAAACTTTCGGCATCTTCCGGATTACAAACGATTTGCACCAGACCTTCACGATCACGCAAATCAATAAAGATAACCCCACCATGATCCCGGCGACGATGCATCCAGCCTGCAACTTTTACCGTTTGTTCAATCAAAGATTCGTTTACATCGCCGCAGTAATGGCTACGCATAATTATTCCAACATCCAAAAATACTGTTTAACACTACACCATTTATATAGATAAAAAGTGTCCGAAATTTTCTATTCAGTGAGCTGCTGATCCTGACGTTTCTTTTGATAGGCTAGTGAGTTTGGCACCACCACGCCCATCGAAATAATCATTTTCAACCCCTCTTCTACCGCCATATCCAATTCAATAACATCAGACTCCGGCACCATCAACACAAACCCCGAGGTAGGATTTGGTGTGGTCGGAATAAACACGCTGATGACATTGGCAATGGTTTTATCCTGCACCTCACCCAGATCATCCGATGTCATAAACGCTAAGCTCCAGACACCTTTGCGTGGATATTCCACCAATAATACTTTTCGAAACGATTTGGCATCTGTTGCCAGCACCGCTTCCATGATTTGCTTAACCGCTGAATAAAGCGTTCTGACCAGCGGGATTCTTGCCAGTAATGATTCCCAGAACGCCACTAATCGACGCCCCAATAAGTTGGCCATTATCATGCCGGTGATTAAAACCAGCGCCACTGCCAGTAATACTCCCAAACCGGGAATATGAAAGCCGAGCAGCCTATCGGGCTGAAATGCGTCCGGCAACAGCAACAGACTTTTATCTAAAAAACCAACTATCGCCCGGACCACTAAAAAAGTGACCCCAAGCGGCATCCAGACCAGCAGGCCTGCTATTAAATATTTACGCATTTAAATTTTTAATGACTGCATCCTGTTCCACAGGTATGAGCTGCGGCAGATGAACTGTCTGAGGTTCCGCTGTCGGCAAGATTCCGTTTTGAACCCGATTTAAAATCTGTTTCATACCAGCCCTGGCCTTTAAGACGAT
>NZ_DFTU01000068.1:28440-31175 GCF_002379485.1 Methylophaga sp. UBA4204
CCCGCCGCTGAAATCAGCTTTTTCAAGTTGGGTTGATGACATGCTGGACACTCCACCAACGCATCATCACTGATCTTTTGCAACGCTTCAAAGTTATGATTACAGGCATCACAGCGATATTCATAAAACGGCATGAGGTTACTCCCTAAAAATGAATCAACAAACAACGCTGCTTATAAATGCGGCAAGAAATATTTGTTTCAAGCTTAAAAGGGGTTGATTATACCGAAAATTTGCGAATTCAGTCTTTGGCATTTTAACGTAACTAAATATGGCAACCTACTAAACGGACATTCCTGGATTTTCATATGCCCGGCAGTGCTTTGCTATCCATAATCTTTTGTTGGAAAGTAGGGATCACACGTAATCTTTGCCTAAAAAGTCAGATACCTGCATCAGCTACCGAAAACTCTTTGAATCCAAAAGCGCTGGCTACTATCAATTAAACAGCGAAGCTATCCCTTGCAAATAACTGACTGCGATAATTCACAACCAACCTTAGTAATTGGGTGTAACCAGCAAAAACTGACCGTTCCCCACTCCACAAGATAATTAGGTAGTAATTTAAAATCATCACCCACCAAGTTTCCATCCTGAATTTTATTAAATCATCATCTCTATTGATTTCAGGCAGTTGGATGCGTTCAAATCAGGGAGAGAACATTGTGTTAAATGACACAAATTTTCATTTTTCCATGGACATATCCCACAAACAGTCAGTATAGTCTGGCGTTTTTGTGCTTGTCCTGCCAAGAAAATAGCGTGCTAAAACACGTAACTAAATGTGTTCAGTGTGTGTTCAGCTTCATTATGGGAGACTGGCTCCGCACTGAGGCAAATAACTCAATAAAGAGAGGAAATATTCATGAAATATAGTAAATCACTGATCGCGGCTGCATTAGGTGCTGCATCTTTGTTTTCTGCGGCTGCAATGGCTGAAAATCATGTTGTATCAGCATCACTAACTTCATTTGACCCAATGGTTATCAAAGTTCAACCGGGTGATACTGTATCTTGGGACAAAATGAATGGTCATCTGGTCAATACTACATTCACCGATTCAGACGGCGAACACCAATATATCCCTGAAGGTGCTGAAGGTTTTATGTCCCAAATGGGCGAAAATTTTCAAACCCAGCCATTAACAGTTGAAGGTGTTTACATGTACAAATGTGATCCTCACTGGGGTGCTGGCATGGGTGGCTCTATTATTGTTGGTGAGCCAACCAACTTACAAGCTATCGTTGATTCAAAACCAAAAGGTGCACTGAAACGGCTTGTGAAAAAAACACAAAAAGCTGCTGGAGAGTAACACTTACTCTGCCTTTTCCGGCTTTTCTAAAGCCCGCATGAAAATGCGGGCTTTTTTGATCCAAAAAATTCCTTGCTATGCTAAAATTTAATGGTTTTATCTCAGCAATCCCAAGGCATTGATGCTCTGCTGGATTCACATTAAATAACATATCAGGGGATATTCATCTGATGAGTGACACTATAGATACTGGCAAAAGACGGTTTTTAACAGCCGCAGCTAGTGTAGTAGGCGGTGCTGGCGCAGTGGCTGTAGCCATTCCTTTTGTATCATCCATTGCACCAAGTGCCAAAGCTGAAGCGGCTGGTGCTCCAGTACAAATTGATATCAGCCAGCTGGAACCCGGCCAATTACTAACGGTTGAGTGGCGTGGAAAACCGGTATGGATTTTCCGCCGTTCAGAAGAAATTTTGAATGCGCTTACAACCTTAAATGATGATCTGCGTGATCCACAAAGCGAACAGACCCAACAACCTGAATATGCGCAGAACGAAACACGTTCTATTCGTAAAGAAGTCATGGTAATGGTCGGCATCTGTACTCACTTAGGCTGTTCCCCAACCTACCGACCTGAAATAGCTCCTGAAGATCTTGGCGCAAATTGGAAAGGTGGATTCTTTTGCCCCTGCCATGGTTCACGATTTGACTTAGCCGGACGGGTTTTCCAAGGTGTTCCTGCACCAAGCAACCTTGTCGTCCCCCCTTACCATTTCCAAGGTGACAATGTTGTTATTGTTGGTGAAGATGCCCAAGGAGCTGCATGATGTCTATGATGGATTGGATTGACGCCCGCTTCCCGGCAACAAAAATGTGGAAGGAACATCTTTCGGAGTATTACGCACCGAAAAACTTTAACTTTTGGTATTACTTTGGCTCACTCGCCTTATTGATTCTGGTTCTGCAGATTGTTACCGGTATCTTTTTAACCATGAATTACAAACCGGATGCGGAACTGGCTTTTGCCTCGGTTGAATACATTATGCGTGACGTTGAATGGGGCTGGTTGATTCGTTACCTGCATTCTACTGGGGCTTCCGCCTTTTTTGTTGTTATCTATTTGCATATGTTCCGTGGCCTGATGTACGGATCCTATAAACAACCGCGAGAGTTGATTTGGATTTTCGGCATGCTGTTATATGTTGTGCTGATGGCTGAAGCCTTTATGGGTTATTTGTTGCCCTGGGGTCAAATGTCTTACTGGGGCGCTCAGGTAATTATCTCCTTATTTGGCGCATTACCGGTTATTGGTGAAGATCTGGCTCTGTGGATTCGTGGCGATTATGTGGTCGCTGATGCCACCTTAAACCGGTTTTTTGCGATGCATGTTATTGCCTTGCCAATCGTATTGCTTGGCTTGGTAGCAGCGCATATTCTGGCTCTTCATGAAGTTGGTTCCAACAACCCGGATGGCGTGGAAATCAAG
>NZ_DFTU01000068.1:31414-31586 GCF_002379485.1 Methylophaga sp. UBA4204
TCCTGGAAAAAGATAACTTTATCCCTGCCGATCCATTAAAAACACCGGAACATATTGTCCCGCTTTGGTACTTTACGCCGTTCTATGCCATTTTACGTGCGGTGCCAGATAAGTTGTTCGGTGTTATTGCCATGGGTCTGGCGATTGTTGTGTTGTTCCTGCTGCCCTGGCT
>NZ_DFTU01000028.1:0-201 GCF_002379485.1 Methylophaga sp. UBA4204
CTTTTCGCTGCTGGTTGAGAAGGACGATTTTGGTTGTAATCCTGATTATCGTTGCTTCCGCCACCACCCGCACCTTTGCTGTCCAGCATGGTCATTTCGTTACCAACGATTTCGGTGGTGTATTGATCCTGACCTTGCTGGTTTTGCCATTTACGGGTCTGAATACGGCCTTCAATATAGACTTGTGAGCCTTTGCGCACA
>NZ_DFTU01000028.1:298-902 GCF_002379485.1 Methylophaga sp. UBA4204
GCAGATATTGCTGAGCGATTTCACCCAGTTTATTACGTAACACGACACGATGCCATTCGGTACGTTCCTGGCGCTCACCGGTTTGTTTGTCACGCCAGCTTTCTGAGGTCGCAATCCGCAAATTACAGATCGAACCACCATTAGGAAATGCCCGGCTTTCAGGATCAACCCCGAGTCTGCCAACCAGAATAACTTTGTTTACTGACATGGTGAATTCCTTTACTAATTCAAATTTTGGTTCATTTTACGCATAAATCAGACATGCTTCGAGTTCATGTAGATCTACATCATCGGCGAGGTATTTGACGTATGCAATCCTCTCTTCCAGCACTATGACGATCTCAACCACGCCCTTGATTGCATTCAGCCGTTCTACAAACTCATCAGCAGTCTCGGCGGTGACTTCGTTTAATGGAACAATGCGGCTACTGTAATGTTTTGGGGCTTGCATCGGCAACATCATAATTAACCAACCTGCACTAATGAGCCCCGCTGACCAGAAGATCCAGCTGATATCACCGAAACTATATATAACGCCACCCAATATACCGCCCAGAAAAGCGCCAATAAATTGCGCACTGGAATAGATGCCCATCGCGGTGCC
>NZ_DFTU01000028.1:1065-1549 GCF_002379485.1 Methylophaga sp. UBA4204
GGACTGAGTTTGGACATCATCGAAGGCAAGCTGGCTTCAAGAATATTAAATGCGGTGAAAAATAACCATAAGCAAATCATCAGCATGGCCAATGAACCGGGTAATAGAGCCCAACCGACCTGAGCGACGGCCAGTACAGCAATTGCGCCGGTAAAAACCAGTTTCATTTTACGCTGTTTTTCGGCCAGCAGAATAAACGGCACCATGCAGATAAACGCCAGTAATAACACTGGTAAATAGGTTAAGGCTAAATCCGCTTTGGCGACACCAGCATAATCCTGCAAAGCAATCGGCAGTGCAAAAAAGCTTAAGGTGAGTAATAAATGGAGAATCAGAATACTGGCCACCAGCCGCATAATGGAGGTATTTGCCAATACCTCACCAATTTGCGCACGGGCAGGTTTCATATCCTGATGTTGTTTGTGTTTATAAGGAGTGGGGACCCACCAATGCAATACCAGCATGCCAAAAATAGCCATTAATG
>NZ_DFTU01000028.1:1635-2354 GCF_002379485.1 Methylophaga sp. UBA4204
CATGCCAAAAATAGCCATTAATGCAGTGGCCCAGAAGAGACCATCCAGTCCAATCCAGCTTTCTAAAGCCGCGCCACTGGCTAACGCCACTGAAAAAGATAAACCAATGCTGATACCAATGGCGGCCATCGCTTTTGTGCGATGTTGATCGCGGGTAAGGTCTGCGGTTAAGGCCATCACTACGGCGGCAATCGCGCCACTGCCTTGTAATAATCTNNTCTGCCATGGCGGCTAACAGGCTACCCAGGGCAAACAGGATCAGACCCAGATAGATAACCTTCTTACGACCAATCCGGTCGGAGAGCATGCCAAATGGAATTTGCAACAGCGCCTGCGTTAAACCATAGGCACCAATCGCCAGACCTATTAATAAAGGCGTGCTGTGTGAATATTGTTGAGCGGAGAGCGAAAATACCGGCAAAATCATAAACAAACCCAGCATACGCAGGGCGAAGATGACAGATAAACCGGAAATAGTACGTTTCTCCAGCGCACTAAGTGCGTCAGGTGTGGCTTGCTTTTGCGTCATGATAGGGTGACAGAGTATATTGATCCGTTGGATTTTACTACGGAACAGGCATGAAAAAAATCAGTATTCGCGGCGCCCGTACGCATAACTTGAAAAACATCGATCTGGACCTGCCCAGAGATGCGCTGATTGTGATTACCGGCTTGTCTGGCTCAGGCAAATCGTCACTGGCTTTTGATACCTTATATGC
>NZ_DFTU01000028.1:2526-5635 GCF_002379485.1 Methylophaga sp. UBA4204
TCACCGGCGATTTCGATTGAACAGAAGTCGACATCGCATAATCCGCGTTCCACCGTCGGTACCATCACTGAAATCTATGATTATTTGAGATTATTACTGGCGCGAGCCGGTGAGCCGCGCTGTCCAACCCATCACCTGCCGCTGGAAGCCCAGACCGTCAGCCAGATGGTGGACACTGTATTAGCGATGCCCGAAGGCAAACGTTTAATGCTATTGGCACCGGTGATTCAGGATCGCAAGGGTGAACATCTGTCAGTGTTTGAAGGCCTGAGAGCGCAAGGTTTTGTTCGTGCCAGAGTCAATGGTGAAGTCGTTGAATTGGACGAGCCACCGGAGCTCGAATTACGCAAAAAACATACTATTGAAGCCGTAGTAGATCGTTTTAAAGTTCGTGAAGACTTACAGCAGCGTTTGGCGGAATCGTTTGAAACGGCTTTGAAATTAGCCGATGGTGTGGCCAAAGTCGTCTCAATGGATGATGACGCGGACCAAACTTTATTTTCGGCCCGTTTTGCCTGTTCTGAATGTGGTTATTCGATTGCTGAGCTCGAACCGCGCATGTTTTCCTTTAATAATCCGGCCGGTGCCTGCCCGACATGTGATGGTCTGGGTATTAAGCAGTTTGTAGATCCTTCCCGAGTCGTTGCACACCCTGAACTCAGTTTGGCCGCCGGTGCCATTCGCGGATGGGATCGTCGTAATGCCTATTATTATCAAATGATTCTATCGCTAGCCGATCACTTTCAATTTGATATTGATGCGGCATTTGATTCATTACCTGAAAATGTCCGGCAAGTGATTTTGTATGGCAGTGGTCGAACTGAAATTGATTTCAGTTATATCAGTGATCGTGGCAAACGGGTGAGCCGTAAACATGCTTTCGAAGGCATAATTCCCAACCTGCAACGCCGCTATCATGAGACTGAATCAGGTAGTGTGCGCGATGAACTGGCGAAATTCCATTCAATCAGAGCCTGTCCGGATTGTCATGGCACCCGCTTACGCGAAGCCTCTCGAAATGTATTTATCAATGAAACCAATTTACCAGAAATAACGGCGATGCCGATTGGTGAAGCCACCGAGTTTTTCCAGCAATTACAGTTGCCGGGTAAACGAGGCGAGATAGCCAGCAAGATAGTCAGCGAGATTAGTGCCCGATTAAGTTTTCTGGTTAATGTCGGGCTGGATTACCTTTCGCTGGCGCGCAGTGCCGATACCTTATCTGGTGGTGAAGCGCAGCGTATCCGGCTGGCCAGCCAGATCGGTGCCGGTCTGGTCGGTGTGATGTATATCCTCGATGAACCCTCCATTGGCTTGCATCAACGTGACAATGATCGTCTGTTGGGAACACTGACCCGGCTGCGTGATTTGGGAAATACGGTGATTGTAGTTGAACATGATGAGGACGCGATTCGCAGTGCCGATTATGTTTTGGATATCGGGCCGGGTGCCGGTGTTCATGGCGGTGAAATTGTGGCGCAGGGCACACCAGAAGATATTATGAAAAGTGAGCATTCGCTTACCGGACAGTACCTTTCTGGTCGGCGAAAAATTGAAATACCAGCGAAACGCGAAACCGCCCATGCCGGTAAATCCATTGGTCTGCGTGGTGCCTGCGGTAATAACCTGAAACATGTCGATGTCGATATTCCGATCGGTCTGATGACTTGTGTGACCGGCGTATCTGGTTCCGGTAAATCGACGCTTATTAATGAAACCTTGCTTAAATTGACCTCTAAAACTCTGAACGGTGCTTCAGATGAACCGGCTCCACATACCGAAATTTTGGGCCTGGATCAGCTGGATAAGGTAGTAGCGATTAACCAAAGCCCAATTGGCCGGACACCACGATCCAATCCGGCCACTTACACCGGTTTATTTACCCCAATTCGTGAATTATTTGCCGGCACTCAGGAAGCACGGGCTCGGGGTTATGGGCCGGGGCGATTCAGTTTTAATGTTAAAGGTGGACGATGTGAAGCCTGTCAGGGTGACGGTCTGATTAAGGTCGAAATGCACTTTTTGCCCGATATTTATGTGCCTTGTGATGTCTGCAAAGGTAAGCGTTACAATCGGGAAACCCTGGATATTCGCTATAAAGGTAAAACCATCACTGAAGTGCTGGATATGACTATCGAAGATGCCAATGTGTTTTTTGAAAATATTCCGGTGGTGGCAAAAAAACTGCAAACCCTGATCGATGTCGGCCTGACCTATATCAAGCTGGGGCAGAACGCTACAACGCTTTCCGGCGGTGAAGCGCAGCGGGTCAAACTGGCCAAAGAATTATCCAAACGTGATACCGGTAAAACGCTGTATATCCTTGATGAGCCGACTACCGGGCTACATTTTTACGATATTGAGCAACTGCTGAAAGTCTTGCATCACTTACGCGACCGCGGTAACACTATCGTGGTGATTGAGCATAATCTGGATGTAGTAAAAACCGCCGATTGGGTAATTGATATGGGCCCTGAAGGTGGTGCTGGCGGCGGTGAAGTGATTGCTGTCGGCACGCCTGAGCAAATCACTGAATATCCACGTTCGCATACCGGACATTACCTGAAGCCGTTACTGAAATGAGTCTTGAACAGGAAATGAAACTCGCCGTGAATGGCGAGACCAAACTGAATCTTGCTGATCTGGAATGGCTGCAAGCCATGGTCAGTGAGCAAAAGCAGTTGCATCTGCGGACGGAATATTTTGATACCCCGCAACTGAAACTGAAACAGCAGGGCATCGCTTTACGCAGGCGACAGATCGACGATCAATGGCTGCAAACCGTGAAAACCAGTGGCAAGGTTCAAGATGGTCTGCATCAGCGTGAAGAGTGGGAACATCCGATCATCAATGGTGAGTTTGATCTGCCATTGCTTCGCCAGACACCCATAGCGCCGATTGTCGATGACAGTGGCAGCTGGAAGCAGTTGCAGCGTCTGTTCTATACTGAATTTGACCGGGATATCCTTATGCTGGAGGCCGATCAGAATACCCTGATTGAACTGGCGTACGACTTTGGTGAAGCCGTTTCGGGTAACAACAAGGCGGTCATACATGAAGTCGAGCTGGAGTTACGTCACGGCTCACTGGAAGTGTTACAGCAAATTGC
>NZ_DFTU01000028.1:5665-6495 GCF_002379485.1 Methylophaga sp. UBA4204
GCAAAAGCTGAAGTCGGAATTGCCGTTGAGTTATAACAACCGCAGTAAGGCCGAGACGGGGTATCAGTTATATCAACAACAAAATACGGACTGAAGAACTAACGGGCCGACAGGCCTCGGGCACTTTCAAATTTCCAGGTGCGGATAATGGTAAGCATGTCATTATTTTGCAGAACATCCTCGGGGATTGCGGCATACGGAGCACCTAAACGCACAATTCGCACGGCGGCATCATCCAGTACCTTATGCCCGGATGATCGTGATACTACAATGCCATCGGGTGGAACACTGCCATCCGGTTTGATATCCACTGATAACATCAAGCTCCCATTAACGCCCTTATCCTTGGCTTCCTGCGGATAATTCATGTTGCCAATTCGTTCGACTTTCATTGCCCAGGCCCGCATATAGGCGGCGGCAGAATATTCCTTGGTAGCTGCTGATATGCGACGTTTTTTTGGTGTTTCACTTAATGCCCGGCTATTATATTCCAGTGTGCTTTGCAGTGATCCGATTTCGCTTCTTGCACGGGCAATCAGCTCTGCCCCGGAAATGTTTGGCGTAATCTCTGCCGTTTCTTCAACGGTCTCTTCAGCGACAATTTCAGACGTCTCTACCTTACGATCAGCATTTTCAGCCGTAACTTTTTTGCTGGTGGTTTTGGGTTCAGGTTTTGCTTCAACAACTGTTTTTTCAGCTGGTGGCTCTGGAACCACCTTTTCAGCTGGCGCCTCTGCTGGAGTGGATGGTTCAACAGGCGGAGCCGGTTCCACAACAGGTTCGGGTTTAACCGGTTCTACAGGAACCGGATCCAGTTCCGTAACCGCGGG
>NZ_DFTU01000048.1:0-9986 GCF_002379485.1 Methylophaga sp. UBA4204
CAATATTCCTCTGGTCAATGAGGGTGAGGCGCTGTTCCATATTGCGCGTTTTAATCGCCCTGACGAAGTTGCGGACAGTGTGGAGGCGTTCAATACCAATCTGGATCCATCAACAGATACCAGCGTTCCAGAAGAGCAACCAATTATCTAGGCCTGCGATTCATCTCGTTACGTAGTAGTGCTGTCATAATATTTTTGCAATTTATCCGTAAAATAGTGACAATCCCGCGATTTAACTGAAGCCAAAGGGGGTCATACTGATGACACAAACCCATGCCAATCTTGATACACACTCACCTGATGTTGCCCCTGAAGAGTGGAGTGCGCAACATAGCAGTAAGCTTTATGGTGTGCGTGATTGGGGGACGGATTATTTTGATATTTCCGCCGATGGCAATGCGGTCGTCAGTTTGCAATTTGGTGAAAAGACTATTCATGTTCCATTGATCGATATTGTTAATGGAATGAAAGAGCGTGGCCTGGATATGCCCGCTGTATTACGCATTGAAAACCTGCTGGATTTGCGAATTACCCAACTGAACGAGGCTTTTGCCCGGGCGATTAAAACAGCTGGCTATAAAAATGACTATCGCGGCGTCTTCCCAATCAAGGTAAATCAGCAATGCCACGTTATTGAGGAAATTGCAGATTATGGTCGTCGTTATCATCATGGTCTGGAAGCGGGCAGTAAAGCCGAATTAATTATTGCTATTTCACAACTACGTGACCATGACAGTCTGATTATCTGCAATGGTTATAAAGACGAAGAGTTTATTGAACTGGGTTTATATGCCCGTCAAATGGGTATCAAGTGTTTCTTTGTGCTGGAAACCGCCACAGAATTAACCACTATTCTGGAGCGAAGCAAAGCATTGGGAATCGAGCCACTGATCGGTATGCGTATTCGCCTCGCTTCAACCGTTGAAGGTCACTGGAATGGTGACAGCGGGGATCGTTCGATATTTGGCTTGTCGACCAATGCTTTGCTGGAAGTGGTTGAACAGCTCAAAAAAGCCGATATGTTGCATTGCCTGCAGTTACTGCATAGCCACTTAGGCTCACAAATTCCCAATATTCGTAATATCCGTAGTGGGGTAATGGAAGCCTGCCGTTTTTACACTGGCTTAATCGAAGAAGGCGCACCGATGGGCTATATGGACCTGGGTGGCGGCTTGGCAGTTGACTACGAAGGTGCTCGTTCTAACAGCACCCACAGTATGAACTACGGCCTGGACGAATATTGCTACAACATTATCGAAACCTTGCAGGAATGTCTGGATCCGCTGGATATCGAACACCCAGTCGTCATTACTGAATCTGGTCGGGCATTGATTGCCTATTCTTCCATGTTGTTATTTAACGTATTGGAAGTCCGTGATCATAAACCTGGCACGATTCCGGAAATTGTTCCGGATGATAGTCCCGATATGCTGGTGAACCTCTATGCCGTACTGAATAATGTAAAACTGCAGAACCTGCAGGAGTGTTACAACGATGCCATATATTATCGTGATGAATTACGTGAGTTATTCCATCACGGTCAGGCAACTCTCCGTGAACGGGCTTTAGCCGAGAATGTTTCATTGGCCATTTTGGAAAAAATCTCAGAATTGTTGCCCCAGGCACGCCGGGTTTCTGCTGAACTGGAAAGTTTGCCAGAGTTACTGTCCGATATTTATTACGGTAATTTCAGTCTGTTTCAATCGTTACCGGATATCTGGGCGATTGACCAGATCTTCCCCATCATGCCGATTCATCGCTTGAATGAAAAACCCACTCGCGCAGCGGTTATCGCTGATATGACCTGTGATTGTGATGGCAAAATTGATTCGTTTTCATACGAAGATGGGATTCGCAAAACGTTGCCATTACATCCGCTAATTGAGGGTGAGGAATATTATCTGAGCGTATTTCTGGTTGGAGCGTATCAGGAAACCCTTGGGGATTTACATAACCTGTTTGGTGATACCAACGTGGTCAGTGTGCATATTAATGAGGATGGTAGCTTTGATTTTGTCCGTGAGTTTCATGGCGACAGCATTGCCGATGTGCTCAGCTACGTTGAATACGACCCGAAAGTGATGCAGGAGCAATTCCGTAAACTGGCTGAACAAGCTGTGCGGGATGGCAAGATTTCGGTACCAATGCGTCAACAAATGTTACGTGCCTTCAGCGATAGCATGAATGGCTACACCTTCTTTGAAAGATAACTGCAGATTTATAAGGATTCAACAATGTCAAAAGTGATCATTATTGGCGCCGGTGGTGTTGGCGGCGTCGTTACGCATAAATGTGCCCAATTACCGGAAGTGTTTTCAGAGATTATTCTGGCCAGCCGTAATGAAGACAAATGTAAAGCCATAGCAGCGCAGCTGGATCGCCCAATCCGCACTGCTCAAATCGATGCCGATAACGTACCAGAACTGACTGCTTTACTGGAAAAAGAAAAACCGGATCTGGTCATCAACGTAGCGTTACCTTATCAGGACTTGCACATCATGGACGCCTGTTTGGCCGCTGGTGTGGATTATCTGGATACGGCTAACTATGAGCCCTTGGATACCGCCAAGTTTGAATACAGCTGGCAGTGGGCTTATCGAGAAAAATTCGAAAATGCCGGTTTGATGGCATTACTCGGCAGCGGTTTTGATCCCGGTGCCACCAATGTCTTTACTGCCTATCTTGCCAAACATTACTTCGATGAAATCCATGAGCTGGATATTATTGACGTCAATGGCGGCGATCATGGTTATCCATTTGCCACCAACTTCAATCCGGAAATCAATATTCGTGAAGTCACGGCAGAGTGTCGTCACTGGGAAAATGGTGAATTTGTTACCACGCCGGCCATGTCAAAAAAAGCCAGTTTTACCTGCCCGGAGGAAGTCGGCAATTACAACATCTACCGTATGTACCATGAAGAGCTGGAATCGCTGGTAGTCAACTTCCCGACTTTGAAACGTGCCCAGTTCTGGATGAGCTTTGGTGAAAGCTATCTTAAACATCTGGAAGTGCTGGGTAATGTCGGTATGACCGGTATTGACCCAATTGATTTTAACGGTCAGCAGATTGTACCGATTCAGTTCCTCAAAGCTTTGTTACCAGATCCTTCAACACTTGGCCCTCGCACCAAAGGTAAAACCTGCATTGGTTGCGTAGTGAAGGGTGTTAAGGATGGTAAAGAGAAAATTGTGTATCTCTATCAAATAAAAGACCATCAGGATTGCTACGCTGAAGTTCAGTCGCAGGCGATTTCTTATACCACTGGTGTACCAGCCATGATTGGCGCCAAGATGATGCTGGAAGGCAAATGGAAAAAACCGGGCGTCTGGAACATTGAACAGTTTGATCCGGATCCATTTATGGAAGATATGAATAAATATGGACTGCCTTGGGAAGTGATCGAACTGGATGATTTCAATCTCGACGATTGACCTTATGGATCTATAAAAATTTAACCACAGAGGCACGGAGGGTACGGAGGAAAAGTATACATCCGCATATGGGCGCAGATTTTTAATTTTAATATGAATGTAGGTCGGGTTAACGTAGCGTAACCCGGCAAAAATAATCTGCGAGAATCAGCGTAATCTGCGGATAAAACTCTGTGATCTCCGTGTCTCTGTGGTTAATAAGTGTTAATAATACAAATTAACTATCATTTTCAGGTATTTGAAAATAATGCAATTTACTGATTTTACCAAGCTGGATTTATCTCGATTGCCGTCGCCATGTTTTGTGGTGGACGAGGTGGCTGTTGAGCGTAATTTACGCATTCTGAATCATGTGCAAACGGCCAGTGGTGCAAAAGTTCTGGCTGCTTTGAAAGCATTTTCAATGTGGTCTTTGGCACCGTTGACCGCCAAATATCTGAGCGGCACTTGTGCCAGTGGTTTGCATGAAGCTCGGCTTGGTTTTGAAGAATACGGTGGGGAAGTGCATGTATTTGCTGCGGCCTTCAGTCAACAGGATATTGATGAACTGCTGACCTTTGCCCATCACATTGTGTTTAATTCCTGTGGCCAATGGCTGCGGTTTCGTGATCAGTGCCAGGCAATGCAAAAACAGCGTCCAGATTTGCATTTTGGTTTACGAATCAATCCAGAACATTCTGAAGGTGCAGTGCCAATTTATGACCCGTGTGCTCCCGGTTCACGTTTAGGCATTCCGTTATCGCAACTGGATGAAACGGCATTGGATGGTATTTCTGGGCTGCATTTTCATACTTTATGTGAGCAAGGATTTGAACCATTGCAGCGAACTGTGGCGGCTATGGAAGCGAAGTTTGGCCATTTGCTGCCACAAATGCAGTGGGTGAATTTTGGTGGTGGCCATCATATTACGGCTGATGGCTATAACATCGATGGTTTAATTCAACTGGTTCAGGATTTTAAACAACGGCATCAAGTCGAAGTATATCTGGAACCGGGTGAGGCGGTGGCAATTGGTACTGGTATTTTGAGTTGCGAGGTGCTCGATATCAGCTGGAATCACCTTGATCAGGCGATTCTCGATACCTCTGCTACCTGTCATATGCCCGACACGTTGGAAATGCCGTATCGTCCGGATATCACCGGTGCAGGTTTGCCTGATGAAAAGTCACATACGTATCGATTGGGTGGATTAACTTGTCTGGCGGGTGATGTGATCGGTGATTACAGCTTTGATAAGCCACTGGAAATTGGTCAACGTCTAGTATTTGAAGATATGAGTCATTACACCATGGTTAAAACCACGACATTTAATGGTACCAAATTACCGGCATTGGCTATTTGGAATTCCGAAACCGATGATTTACGTGTAGTCAAAAGCTTTGGCTACAGCGATTTTAAAGAGCGACTGTCATGAACACCGAATTGAACGAAGAATTTCCGATTTTCCTGGGCTCCGAGATTGACCAAGCCGATCCAAAACAGGCGATGTTCCATGTTTTGCCTGTTCCGTATGAAAAAACGGTCTCTTATGGTGGCGGCACCAATAAAGGGCCTTCAACGATTTTGAATGCATCCTGGCAGCTGGAAAAATGGGACGGCAAAAGTAATCCATGTGATTTGGGCATCTATACTTGCCCGCCAGTCGATTGCAGCGTTAGCTCGCAACAGGTGATTGATAACATTGCTAATGCCACCGCTGAAATCATCCGTAATGGCGGAATTCCTGTAGTGTTAGGTGGTGAACATACCGTGACCTATGGCGTCATTAAAGGGTTAAAAGATGCCGGCATCGAAGATTTTGGTATTGTGCAGATTGATGCCCACGCTGATCTGCGTCATGCCTATGAAGGCGATATTTTGAGCCATGCCTCAGTAATGAAACGTGCTGTGGATATGGGTATCCCGTTATACCAACTGGGAATTCGTGCATTTTGTGAAGAAGAGATGCAGGTGCGAGAGGAGTTTGGTGTGTATTACCAGGATGCCGATGAATTGGTGCCGAATAATATCAACAGCATTACCTTGCCCGATGATTTCCCGAAAAAAGTGTTTTTTACGGTGGATATTGATGGTATGGATCCGAGTGTGTTTCCTTCAACAGGCACACCAGTACCGGGTGGCCTGAGTTGGTACCAGACATTGAATCTGTTTGAATCGGTTGCCAAACAACGTGAAATTATTGGTTTTGATGTAATGGAGTTTGCACCAATTGAAGGGTTTCATGCATATGACTTTGCTGCATCAATGCTGACCTACAAGTTAATGGGGATCACTGCTCGTAGTCGTCAATGATTTTTTGCGGTTAAAAAAATTAACCACAGAGACACGGAGGGCACAGAGACAAAAAATAGATCCGCAGATTACGCAGATGGACGCAGATTTATAATTTTTAACAGGACTGTAGGTTGTGTTGATTGTGCGAAACCCAACATCATCTAAGCATTTGTGCTTTGTTGGGTTTCATAAATTCAACCCAACCTACACTTTCTTAAAAAACGTAGGTCGGGTTAGCGCAGCGTAACCCGACAAAAATAATCTGCGAAAATCTGCGTAATCTGCGGATAACTTTAAAATCTCCGTGCCCTCCGTGTCTCTGTGGTTAATTAGCAGTTTTTGCTTTTCTTTGAAGCGTTTACACGTTAAAATTCGCGGTTTTTTTACTCTCTGGGGTCTGCGACATGAGCCAAGCTACAATCACATTGCTGCAAAACTACTACGATGCGTTCAACCGTCAGGATATGGATGCGTTTTTAAATATGCTGACTGATGACGTTATTCATGATGTTAACCAGGCCGGACGCGAAATTGGTAAAGAAAAATTCTCTGCATTTATGGATCGCATGAATGCCCATTACAAAGAACAAATCGTGGATATTTCCATCACCACTAATGAAGCGGGCGATCGTGCTGCTGTTGAATTCACCGTGCTAGGCGAATATCTGAGCACCGATGAAGGTTTGCCAGAAGCTAACGGCCAGAAATACAATCTGCCTGCTGGTGCGTTTTTTGTGATTCGTGATGGCAAAGTGGCACGCATCACAAACTACTACAACCTGGAAGACTGGGTTAAACAAGTCGTCGGTTAAACTGCAGGCCAATCAGCCAGGCTGGGATGTTCTATCCAGCTTGGCTTTTTTATGGTTGCCTTTCCATTGCACTAAGTGAGATAACTATGCTGGAATTGAAACGCTTATCAGGCGAAGCACTGAATCAATTTATCCCGGAACTTGCCAGATTACGCATTGAGGTTTTCCGTGATTTTCCTTATCTCTATGATGGTGATCCGGATTACGAAGCTCGCTATCTGCAAACCTATATCGAAGCGCCTGACAGCGTGATTGTTTTAGCTTTTGATGGCGATAAGGTCGTTGGTGCATCGACGGGTATTCCGCTGAGATATGAAACTGATGAAGTTAAAGCGCCGTTTATCAAAGCGGGTATTGATGTTGATAGCGTATTTTATTGTGGTGAATCGGTCTTGTTGTCACAATACCGTGGCAAAGGTGCCGGCGTAGCGTTTTTTGAACATCGTGAGCAACATGCACAAGAACTGGGCGGATATGAATTCAGCTGTTTTTGTGGAGTACAGCGCCCAGAAGACCATCCACGCCGACCCTCAGGTTATAAGCCTCTTGACAACTTCTGGCGTAGACGCGGCTATGAAAAGCATCCTGAACTCAACACGACATTCAGCTGGAAAGAACTGGATGAAGAGCATGAGTCACCTAAACCGATGACTTTCTGGATGAAAAAACTTTAGAGTCTGTTGAACATTAATAGTGCTTCTGAAAGAACGATAGACTCTAGTAATTTTGTTTGTATAACAACAGCTTGTTATTAAAGACGTTAATAAGCCGTTAAAAATATATTATCTGGCATTGAAGTAAGGCTAAAAAGCCCAATCTTATATGTCTCGCTAACGATTTCCCGAGTTTGATGTAAATGAGCAAAGTAAAAGTCGCTGCAGCACAGTACGATATTGGTTTTTTCAAAGACTGGTCGCAATTCACTGATAAATTGACGCAGTGGGTAGCCGAAGCCGTTGAAGAGAAAGCCAAACTACTGGTGTTTCCCGAATATGGCAGTATGGAACTGGCCTCACTCTTTGGTGAAGCCATCTATACCGATCTTGGTAAGCAATTACATTCAATGCAGGATGTCTATGCGGACTGGCAGGATTTGCATCATCAACTTTGTAAACAATACGATGTGATGATGCTGGCCAGCACATTTCCGGTTCTGCAGGAAGACGGCACATTCCGTAATCGTGCCAATCTCTATGGACCGGATGGGCTGATTGGTTTCCAGGATAAATTGATCATGACCCGATTCGAAAATGAGCAATGGTTAATTCATCCAGGCCAACAGATTAAAGTGCTGGATACCGATGTCGGGCGTATTGGGGTCAGTATTTGCTATGACATTGAATTTCCATTGATTACCTATCAGCAGGTTAAGGCTGGCGCCGATTTGATTTTGGCCCCAAGTTGTACCGATACGCAGGCTGGTTTCCATCGGGTGCGGATTGGCTGTCAGGCACGGGCTTTGGAAAATCAATGTTATGTTGTGCAATCTCCTACATTTGGTGAAGCTCGCTGGTCAGAAGCTGTTGATGTGAATACCGGGCGTGCCAGCATTTATACCCCGGTGGATTATGGATTTACCGATAACGGTATCTTGATTGAAGGCGTAGCTGACAAGCCTGGTTGGGTCTGTGCTGATCTGGATTTGACTGAAATTGCCCGCGTTCGCGAGGAAGGTCAGGTCTTTAATTACCGAGATTGGCCTTTACAACACACATTAACTGGACCTGAGCAAACTCGCTAAACACTTTAAACACCGCTGTTATAGCGGTGTTTTTCTTTGTATCAGCCAATAGCCCTGCAAGCAGTGTGGATGCAGCCAGTTTTAGCAGGGTATAAAATATTGAGTCTAATTTAGCTTTGAAATTTACAGGAGTCGTGCATGACTAGCCCCGCGCAAATTGAGGAAATCGTCAAAAATTATCAGGATCCATCAACACTGATAACACTGGGCGACACCCGCGCCACGGTCAAAGTATCGCAGGACGATAATCAGACACAGGTCGATGTGACTTTGGGTTATCCGGTCAAAGGCTATGCTGCAGAACTGGCACAAAACCTAAAACAATTGATTGAAGCGGAAGGCGCAGCGAATGTAAGCGTCAATATCACAACTAAAATTGTAAAACATAAAGTACAGCAGGGTGTGCCAGCGCTGGAAAATGTAAAAAATATTATTGCCGTGGCCTCCGGTAAAGGTGGGGTAGGTAAATCTACCACGTCCGTTAATCTGGCATTGGCTCTGGCAGCTGAAGGCGCCACCGTGGGTATTCTGGATGCTGATATTTATGGTCCAAGTCAGCCGCGTATGCTTGGCACCACTCAACGTCCTGAATCAGTTGATGGCAAATCAATCGAACCAATTGAAAGCTATGGTATCCAAAGCATGTCGATTGGTTTTTTAATCGATGAAGAAGAACCAATGATCTGGCGTGGCCCGATGGTGACGCAGGCTTTGCAGCAAATGCTGGGCGATACCAATTGGAAAGAGCTGGATTATCTGGTGATTGATTTACCACCGGGTACCGGCGATATTCAGCTGACCCTGTCACAGAAAGTACCGGTCAGCGGTGCAGTCATCGTCACTACGCCACAGGATATTTCCTTACTGGATGCTCGCAAAGCATTGAAAATGTTTGAAAAAGTAAAAGTACCAGTACTCGGCGTAGTGGAAAATATGAGTACCCATATCTGCAGCCAGTGTGGTCATGAAGAGCATATTTTTGGTGCCGGCGGTGGACAATCAATGGCTGATCAATATGGTGTGAATATGCTTGGCAGTTTGCCACTGGATATTCATATCCGCGAAGATGCTGATAATGGTCAGCCGACGGTAGTCAAAGATCCAGATGGAGATATCGCTTTAGCCTATCGTGTGATAGCTCGCCGAATCGCCGCCAACCTGGCAATGCAGGGCAAAAATTATTCCGCAGCATTCCCGAATATAGTTATCAAGAACGACTAATCAAGCTATCATCAACATCTTTTGAGCAAATTGACGGATTATGAGCATAAAATCAGATAAATGGATCCGGCGTATGGCCGAACAGCAAGGTATGATTTCGCCTTTTGAACCAGGACAGGTTCGTGAACAAGAAGGACAACGTATTATTTCCTACGGCACGTCCAGTTACGGTTACGATGTACGTTGTTCAACTGAGTTTAAAATTTTTACCAATATCAATTCGGCGATTGTTGATCCAAAAAACTTTGATGCCAGTAGTTTTGTTGATATCAATTCTGATGTCTGCATCATTCCGCCAAATTCGTTTGCTTTGGCTCGTACTATTGAGTCATTTAAAATTCCACGCAATGTTTTGACTATTTGTCTGGGAAAATCTACCTATGCGAGATGCGGCATTATTGTTAATGTCACACCATTGGAACCAGAATGGGAAGGCCAGGTTACGCTGGAATTCTCTAACACCACCAACCTGCCGGCGAAGATCTACGCCAACGAAGGCGTCGC
>NZ_DFTU01000048.1:10071-10929 GCF_002379485.1 Methylophaga sp. UBA4204
AAAATTTATGCTCACGAAGGTGTAGCACAAATGTTGTTTTTTGAATCTGATGAAGTCTGTGAGACCTCTTATGCTGATAGGGCTGGTAAATACCAGGGTCAGCAGGGCGTGACTTTACCAAAATCCTGATTGAGATTATGACTGTGCGCAATATCAGCAGATTCGTTTTACCAGGGTTGCTGTTATTGCTGGTTGGTTGTGAAGATCGTCCGCAACAAATTTATCAGTGGCAGCATAGTGAGGGTAGCTATGCCGCTACCTTTTCAGCAGATGGAAAATTTTTGCTATCAGCCGATGTCGATGCCGCCGCCAGACTATGGGACCTGCAAAACAATCAGGTGAAATACAGCTGGCAAAGTGAGCAGAAGGAAACGGTTCGCAGCACTACCGTGGCATTAGCTAAATCCAGTCCGATTGCCGCTACCGTAGAACTTGATACGGTGATGTTATGGAACACGGATAACGGAATGCCAGAAAACAGACTGACATTTCCATTGCGCGTGAAAGCACTAGATATTTCGCCTGATGGCCAGTTTTTGCTATTAGCACTGGCAGATAGCACAGCAGTTTATTTTGATATTAACGCCAACCGGGTTCTTCATGTATTTGAACACGATGGTACTGCAGTCGATTCGCCGGTGAAGCATCCTATTAATACCGTGGCTATTTCACCGGATGGTAAAATGGCTTTAACTGGCGGTGATGATCGGACTGCTCGGTTATGGGATCTGCAGAGTGGGGAGCAGTTACAGAACTGGGTGCATGGTAATACTGTGACTCTGGTGAAATTTGATCCACAAAATCGTTTTGCATTTACCGCAGCGGATAATGACCATGCTTATCTTTGGTCATTGGCGG
>NZ_DFTU01000048.1:11050-47197 GCF_002379485.1 Methylophaga sp. UBA4204
CGGTCATTGGCGGATGGCAGTCTGCAATCTCAGCTACGCAGTTCCGCCTGGCCAAAATCGTTGCCAGTTCCAGAATTCCCGGTTTTTAATACGACCACAACGGCCGTTAATTTTTCAGAAGATGGCATGTTACTGGTAACCGGGCACGCGGCAGAACGAATTTGCGTCTGGCAATTACCCCAAGGTGACAAATTACGTTGCTGGAAAGTGACCAGACAGAATCCACTTAATCCTGGAATGGTCATACAGGCTGTAGCGTTTAATGCCAATGCAAGCGCTGTATTGAGTATTGCTGGGACCGGTGAAGCCCAGCAATGGCAGTGGAGGTAAACCTCATGTACAAACTTGTGTTTTTTGTTCCTGAAACCCATAAAGAATTGGTTAAAGAAGCCATTTTTAATGCCGGAGCAGGACATTTTGATGGTTATGACTGCTGCAGTTGGGAAACACAAGGTATGGGCCAGTTCCGACCTTTAGAAGACAGCCAGCCATTTATTGGTGAAAACGGAAAACTGGAACAAGTAAACGAATATCGAGTTGAAACGATTTGCTCGAACGAGACTATCAAAGCTGTTGTCTCAGCGTTGAAACTCGCACATCCATATGAAGAGCCTGCTTATCAGTACTGGCCAGTTAATCAAGAGGATTTTTAATTTAATGAACGCACCTGCGTCCCCTAAAACGATTCGTCTCGCGGATTACACCGTCCCGTCTTATCTGGTCGACAACGTTGATTTGCATTTTGATCTGGACGCTTCAACGACTCGTGTGACCAGTATTCTGAACATGCGGCGTAATCCAAAAGGGCCAGGTGAAGCCTGTGTATTAAATGGCGAGCATTTAGAGTTAATAAGTATCAAACTTGATGGACGGACATTAACTGCCGCAGAATTTCAACGCTCCAATACTCAGCTGGTGTTGCCGACATTACCGGAAAAGTTTCAGCTGGAAATCGTCACCGAGATTTATCCAGATCAAAATACCGCGCTCGAAGGCTTATATCATTCAGGCGCGTTGGTTTGCACTCAATGTGAGGCAGAGGGCTTTCGACGCATCACCTATTATCCGGATCGCCCTGATGTGATGGCCGTATTTAGCGTGACCATCACGGCTGAGAAACAGAAATGGCCAATTCTCTTATCAAACGGTAACTTGCAAGAGCAGGGTGAATTAGCGGATGGACGCCATTGGGTTCGCTGGCATGATCCACATCCTAAACCCTGTTATTTGTTTGCTTTAGTTGCCGGTGATCTCTATATGCAACAGGACAGCTTTACGACCTTAAGCGGACGTGACGTGACCTTGCAGATCTATGTCGATAAAGAAAATCACGATAAATGTGATCATGCACTGGTGTCTTTAAAGCAATCCATGCGCTGGGATGAGGAGACTTATGGCCGTGAGTACGATTTAGATGTCTTCATGATTGTTGCGGTTAATGATTTCAATATGGGGGCGATGGAAAACAAAGGGCTGAACATCTTTAATGCTGCCTGCGTTTTGGCCAGTCCTAAAACGGCTACGGATAACGACTTTTACACCATACAAAGCATTGTCGGCCACGAGTACTTCCATAACTGGTCCGGTAATCGGGTGACTTGTCGTGACTGGTTCCAGTTAAGCCTTAAAGAAGGCTTTACCGTGATGCGGGATCAATCTTTCAGTGCGGATTTGAATTCTGCCGCGGTGCAACGAATTGATGATGTTGATCAGTTACGCAGTTTGCAATTTGCTGAAGATGCCGGTCCGATGGCGCATCCTATCAGACCCGATAGCTATATCGAAATCAGTAACTTTTATACCGTGACCATTTACGAGAAAGGTGCGGAAGTTGTACGCATGATCAAAACCCTGGTTGGCGAAGAGGGGTTCCGTAAAGGCACTGATTTATATTTTGACCGCCATGATGGTCAGGCAGTGACCACGGACGATTTTGTTAAAGCTATTGAAGATGCCAACCGTATTGATTTAACCCAGTTCAAACGTTGGTATTCCCAGGCAGGAACACCGGTTATTACAGCCACTCATCAATATGATGCAACAAAGAAAATATTGACCTTAACCTTGCAGCAATCTTGCCCGGCCACACCGGGACAGACCGAAAAACAACCATTTTTAATTCCAGTTGCAATGGGGTTACTGGATGCTGCAGGTAATAGTTTGCCTTTACAATTGATTGATGAAGCTCAACCCTATGATAACGACACCCGCGTACTTGAACTAAGCGAAGCAGAGCAAGTATTCCGTTTTATCGGGGTAGATAACAAGCCGATTGTCTCTTTACTTCGTGGCTTTTCCGCGCCAGTTAAATTACTGATTGAGCGTGATAATGAAGAACTTGCGTTTTTGATGGCCAATGAAAAAGACAGTTTTAATCGTTGGGATGCCGGACAAAGTCTCTTCATCCAAGTCATGCTGTCTTTAATCAACGATTATCAGCAAGATAAAACGCTGCAATTGCCGGAAATTTTGTCAAAACAATGTGCTGCTGTATTAGAGGATAAAACGGCTGATCCCGCATTGGTAGCGCGCATGCTGACATTGCCCTCAGAGAATTATCTGGCAGCACAGATGAAAGTAGCTGACGTGGATGCCATCCATGGTGTGCGTAAATTTGTAAAAGATACCCTGGCAACGCAGTTGAAAGCCCAGTTTGATGCTTTGTATCAGCAGCATAATTTGCCAAATGTGCCGTATCAGTTTAACTCAGAGCATATGGGAAGACGCAGCCTGAAAAACGTCTGTCTGGGCTATCTGATGGCAACCGGCGATCCGATGCAAACTCAGCGCTGCCTGAAACAGATGAAACAGGCAGATAATATGACAGACACTCTGTCTGGTCTGCGTCTGATGGTGGATCAGCCAGGTACCGAACGTGAACATGCCTTGCGCGCATTTTATGAGCAATGGCAGCATGACCGGCAGGTGGTGGATAAATGGCTTACTGTGCAGGCTCTATCCAGCCTCCCGGATACATTGATTCGGATTAAAGGGTTGATGAAACATCCTGCGTTCAGCATTAAAAATCCAAATAATGTTCGGGCGTTAATCGGTCAGTTTTGTCGTAACAATCCAGCGTTATTTCACGCAAAAGATGGCAGTGGCTATCGTTTCCTGGCTGAACAGATTTTGGTGCTGGATAAAATTAATCCGCAGGTGGCTTCGCGGCAATTGGGTGCATTCAATTCCTGGCGCCGATATGATGCAAAACGCCAGCAAATGATGCGCGATGCATTGCAAAATATTGCTCAGCAGCAGGATCTCTCATCTGATGTCTATGAGATCGTTAACAAATATCTGGCGGATTAATGAAATTTGAATTACATCCTCAGTTAGCTGCGGACACATTTCTGATCGGTGATTTACCACTGTGCCGAGTGTTACTGATGAATGACGCCCGTTTCCCGTGGGTGATTCTGGTGCCACGTCGCAAAGATATCAGTGAAATTTATGATCTTTCGATGCAGGATCAGCAATTACTCTGGCAGGAGTCAGCATTAGTCGCCGAAAAACTGATGAAACTCACCGAGGCCGATAAAATGAATATTGCGGCATTGGGAAATGTGGTTCCGCAGTTACATGTGCATCATGCGGCTCGCTTTAAAACTGATGCCGTCTGGCCAAAACCGATCTGGGGCCAGGGCGTAGCTGTGCCGTATAGTGATTCAGACAAACAACAAATGCTGCGTAATTTAAGCGATATGTTTAGAGGTTTTCTCGTTAGTGGTCAAAGTCTTAACGTTTAGACTTCATGTCGATAGGGAAGAGGCGATGCGCTACTATCGAGGCGAAGCTTCTGCTGTTGTTGCGATAACCGATTCGGGACAATCTCTTCAGTTTCCTGCATTGCATGTTCGGCGTTTTATTACACAAACCGGTATTCATGGTCGCTTCAAAATCCGCTTTGATGACAATCATAAAATGATCAATCTGGAACGTATCTCAGATTAAAGGCTTAGTCCGCTATTTCTCTTTAGGTGAATACACCAGGTAACTACCTGAAGCAATATCATGCCAGCTGAGTTTATCGGGGCTCAGCCACAACCACCAATATCCCAAACCTAATGGCAGCCAGGAAAAGAGGCCAACCATAAAGCGCAGAAATGCCTGCTGCCAGTTGATCCCGGTATTTTGGCCGCTGATGAGATAAACCCGCCAGGCACGCATGCCAAGTGTTTGTCCGCCATGGGTCCAGAACCAGCCATAAAAAATAAATGCCACGCCCAGCAGATAGACAAAAAAGAATGGATTATTGGCACCGATTGCTTCACCGCCATTCAGGGCTACCGCAACGGCAGCGGCGACTAACAGTACCGAGACCAATAACATGCTGTCATACATCATCACGGCAAGTAGTCTGAAAGGGCTGGGTTTACGGGGAGTGGAACTATTTTCAGTCATCATTAAAGCTCAATTTTATTGGGCGAATTCGGGCGTATAAAGTATCATTATCGCTTTAATTTTCTCTGAATTGGGTTTCAAATGCTGCAATTGGTTGGCCGTCCGGCTTTCTCTGCTTTCCGAATTGAAAAATTGCTGCGCGCTATCCGCGCTGAAGTCGCTGCAGTCAGTGCGTTAAGAAGTGAATATCACTATTTCGCTGAACTGGAAAGTGATGGTCAACTTAATCAAACGGATCTTGTTACCCTGGGGGAGATGCTCGAAGCCAGTAAAGGCAGTAGCAGCGCGCAAGCTCAGGAAAACCTGTTTCTAATTACTCCGCGTCCCGGGACTATTTCGCCTTGGTCCAGTAAAGCGACCGATATTGTACATAACAGCGGTTTAACAGACATTGTTCGGGTTGAACGCGGTATCGCTTTTTATGTCACCAGCCAATCTACTCTCAGCAGTGAACAACGCGCTACGATTGCAGCAAAATTGCATGATCGCATGATTGAAAGTGTTTTTGATAATGAAGAAGACGCTGAACAATTGTTCATGCATACAGCACCAAGACCATTATTATCTGTAGATATTCTTAACGGTGGACGTCAGGCATTGGTTGCAGCCAATCAAGATCTGGGCCTTGCTCTGGCTGATGATGAAATTGATTACCTGTTTGATAATTTCACAGCACTTAATCGTAATCCGAATGACATAGAATTAATGATGTTTGCTCAAGCGAACTCTGAGCATTGCCGTCACAAAATATTCAAGGCTGACTGGATTATTGATGGCAAAACCCAGGATCGCAGCCTGTTCGATATGATTCGTTATACCCACGAACAACATCCTGAAGGTGTCGTTAAAGCTTATAACGATAACTCTTCCGTTATCGAAGGCCCACGCAGCCATCGTTTTCAGGTAGATATGAGTGATAATCACTACTGCTACGAAGGCGAGCAGCAGCATATTCTGATGAAGGTTGAAACCCATAATCACCCAACGGCTATTTCACCTTTTCCTGGTGCGGCGACTGGTGCCGGCGGTGAAATTCGTGATGAAGGTGCCACCGGACGTGGCTCTAAACCTAAAGCAGGTTTAACCGGTTTTTCGGTTTCAAACTTGCAGATTCCCGGCTTTGAACAACCATGGGAAACCAATTACGGCAAACCGGCCCGTATCGCTTCTGCTTTGCAAATCATGATTGATGGCCCATTAGGTGGCGCGGCATTTAACAATGAATTTGGCCGCCCCAATTTATGCGGTTATTTCCGCACCTATGAAGCTAAAGTGCCATCTGATGATGGCTTTGAAATGCGGGGTTATCACAAACCCATCATGGTAGCTGGTGGGCTGGGTAGTATTCGACCTCAGCATGTTGAAAAACATATCATGCAACCAGGCACGCAGCTGATTGCGCTTGGTGGCCCGGCAATGTTGATAGGTCTGGGGGGCGGTGCAGCTTCCTCGGTGGCTTCCGGTACCAGTGAAGAGGGACTGGATTTCGCTTCGGTGCAACGCGGTAATCCGGAAATGGAGCGCCGTTGTCAGGAAGTTATTGATCGCTGTGTGGCACTTAATGATAAAAATCCAATTGTTTCGATTCATGACGTTGGTGCCGGTGGTTTATCCAACGCGTTTCCGGAGTTAGTGGATGACAGTGGTCGTGGCGGGCGATTTGAACTTCGGGTCATCCCAAATGATGAACCGGGCATGTCACCGATGGAAATCTGGTGTAATGAATCTCAGGAACGCTATGTATTAGGCGTAAACCCTGAAGATATTGAGTTGTTCCAGGCCATTTGTGAAAGAGAACGCTGCCCCTGGGCGATTGTAGGAGAAACCACCGAAGATCAGCATCTATTGCTGGGAGATGCCCAATTTGAAAATAATCCAATCGATATGCCGTTATCGCTGCTATTGGGTAAGCCGCCAAAAATGCTGCGCGATGTCAAACATCACAGCATACCTAAACCCGAGTTGGAACTGAGTGGTATTACTGTAAGTGAGGCATTGGAGAGGGTATTAAAACTACCAACGGTCGCCAGCAAAAACTTTCTGATTACCATCGGTGATCGCAGTATAACTGGCCTGGTGGCTAGGGATCAGATGGTAGGCCCTTGGCAGGTGCCGGTGGCTGATTGTGCGGTAACTCTGGCTGATCATCACGGCTTACTGGGTGAAGCCATGTCGATGGGCGAACGCACACCATTAGCGGTTATTGATGCTCCGGCATCGGGTCGGATGGCGATTGGTGAAGCATTAACCAATATTGCTGCGGCGGATATTGAGAAAATAAGTGATATCAAACTGTCAGCCAACTGGATGGCCGCATGTGGTCATAGCGGCGAAGATGCTTTGTTATATGACACTGTCAAAGCCGTTGGCATGGAATTATGCCCGCAACTGGGCATTGCCATTCCGGTGGGTAAAGATTCGCTGTCGATGAAAACAGTCTGGGATGAAAAGGGCGAAACCAAAGCGGTTACTTCTCCGTTATCACTTATTATCAGCGCATTTTCGCCGGTTACCGATACCAGTAAAACGCTTACGCCACAATTACGGACCGATCTGGGTGAAACCCGTTTAATTTATCTGGATCTCGGTCACGGTCATAACCGTCTGGCAGCCTCAGCTCTGGCCCAGGTTTATAATCAGGTTGGGCATCGTGGTCCGGATGTAGACGATGCACGTACTCTGAAAAACTTCTTTGCGGCCATGCAGCAATTGAAGCAGGACCAACTGGTTCTGGCATATCACGATCGCAGTGATGGTGGTCTTATCACCACTTTATGTGAAATGGCTTTTGCCGGGCATTGTGGTCTGAATATCAATTTGAATGGACTGGGTGAAGCCTTACCAGTGTTGTTTAATGAAGAACTGGGTGCCGTGATCCAGATCAAGGCTGAATATCAAGATGCTGTACTGGAAGTTCTGCAGCAGTTTGATTTAAGCAAACACAGTCATCTTATTGGTGAAGTCTCAACAGATCAAACGATTCAAATAAGCGTTAATAATGAACAAGTATTAAACCAGCGTCGTCAGGTATTACAAAAATTCTGGGCTGAAACCAGCTACCGGATGCAGGCATTGCGTGATAACCCTGATTGTGCCGAGCAGGAATTTGCTGCATTGGATGATGAGCAAGATCCCGGTTTGCACGCTAAGCTGAGTTTTGATCTCAAAGAACAAGTCGCCGCGCCATTTATTATCAGTGGACAGCGACCTAAAATGGCGATTCTGCGTGAGCAGGGTGTCAATGGTCAGCTGGAAATGGCCGCAGCATTTGATCATGCCGGCTTTACTTCAGTGGATGTACATATGAGCGACATTGTTGAAGGTCGCGTTTCTCTGGCTGATTTCAAAGGTCTGGTGGCCTGTGGTGGTTTCTCATATGGTGACGTTCTGGGAGCCGGGCGTGGCTGGGCCAGTACCGTTTTACCCAATGCGCGTGCACGCGATGAGTTTGCGGCGTTTTTTGCCCGTGAAGATACCTTCTCGCTTGGCGTATGTAATGGCTGTCAAATGCTGTCACAATTGAAATCATTGATTCCTGGCAGTGAGCATTGGCCGCGGTTCAGTCGTAATTTGTCTGAACAGTTTGAGGCACGTTTCTCATTGGTTGAAATCACCGAATCACCATCCATTCTGTTGCAGGATATGGCGGGTTCGATCATGCCTATTGCCGTTGCACATGGAGAAGGACGGATTGACTTCAGCGAAGGTGGCAGTATGTCGGACGCGTTAGTGGCGATGCGTTATGTAGATCATTATGGTCAGCCCACTGAGCGTTATCCTTTTAATCCTAATGGTTCTGCAAATGGACATAACGGTTTTACCACCACAGATGGCCGTGTCACTATTCTGATGCCTCATCCAGAACGGGTCATCCGTAGTGTTCAGCATTCATGGTATCCAGATGACTGGGGCAAAGATGCACCATGGTTAAGGGTGTTCCATAATGCAAGACGTTGGGTCGGCTAAAAAATTGAATACCTCTTGAGTCCATCAAGGGGTATTTTTTTATCTGAGGATAAAAGCATTACGCTTAACGCCTATGACTGACTCAACCAACAACCAGTGTTACTTGGCAGGACGTTTGATGCGTCTGCTGATACTAATAATGCTATTGGTGTCTCACGGAATACTGTCTGCAGCCACCTCTGAACAAAAAGATCTCGAAAATTGGCAATATCGTTGGGGAGATTCACCGTTTGTTGATGGAAAACCGGTATGGACCATGCCGGATCAGGAAAGTCATGCCGACTGGCAGTCCATTCCCAAGCCTACCTATCCTCCTGATCGGCAGGGCCAAGAAAATATCTGGTATCGCACCACGTTGCCAGATATAAATCTGATCGATCCAGTGGTGTTTATTTCCAGTATTGATTTAATTGCCGAGGTTTATCTCGATCAGCAGCTTATTTATCGCTTTGGTGAATTTGATGCGGAGGGAAAGGGGGAGTATGCGGGGTGGCCATGGCATATCATTGGTCTGCCAGATGATTTTGCTGGCCGTACGCTATACTTCCGAGTCTATTCTGACTACACCGATATTGGTTTGTGGGGAGAAAAGAAGCTGCTTGAACGCTCTGCAGCATTACTGAATATACTCAATAATTCGCATAGCGATTTAGTGATTTCGGCATTCTTTTTCTTTATCGCACTGATTGCATTTGCGTTTTCTGCAATGCGCGGTGATAACCGTGAGTTTATTTATCTTGGATTATTTTCACTTGCCAGTGCAGGAAATCTGCTGGGAGAAAGCCAGGCATTACAACTACTGATATATGCGCCGTTAGCAAAAACCTATTTGGCGGCTATATCGTATTTTTCGATTCCGATTTTTATCGCATTGATCCTCAATTACTGGCTCGCCGTACAAAGCGGTAAATTGATGCTGCGTATCGCCCAAATGCATATGCTTTATGTAGTGCTGTGTCTGGTATTAACATTGTTTGGAGCCTGGCACCTGGCCCATTTCTACCCGATTTTCGATATGTTATTTGTTATCACACTGGTGATCATGCTTTGGTTTTGTATTCGTCATTTCACGGTGATGAATACCGAACAAAGGTTGGTCATGGGGGCGTTTGGACTTTATGCCATATTTTTTCTGATTGATATGATTATTGCTCATGGTTTTGTGCCCTGGGTGAACTTTCCATTGGCCTTTGGCGGGTTAATCTTTGCGTTAATTCTGGTGGTTGTTTCGTTAAGACATTATCGGCAGATCCAACTGGCTTTAAAAGAATTAAATGTGTTGCTGGAACAGAGGGTGAGCGAACGAACTGCTGCTTTACAGAATTACGTGTTACTTGAACAGCAACGGGCAAATCAACTGGCTTTGATCAATGACTTCAGCCTTCGACTGGAAACCCTGATAAGTCGACTACAACCTAGCCAGAGCCTGCAGCAGGCCGGTAATATGATTTGTCAGGAATTACATAAGGTTTTTGCACCACTACAGCTGCGTGTATCGACCTTCAATGAATTTGCGGATTTATCACCAAATTCTGTTTTGAATGATAAGTATCGAATTGAGATTGATGATTTGCGGCTGGGTAAACAAACGTTCATTACCTTTGAACTGCTGGATCTTTCCACTGAAACATCAGAAATGCGGCAAGTGATTGAACAATTTATATTCAGGGCAATTGATAGATTAAGCGTGACGTTGAGTGGTATCAAGCATAGAGAAGACCTGCATATCATGTCATTTGAAGATGCTTTGACTGGCTTGAAAAATCGCCGGTATTTTGATGATGCCCTGCAACGTGAACTCCAACTTGCTGAGCGTTATCAACAATCATTATCTCTGCTGATTTGTGATATCGATAATTTCAAACAGTTTAATGATCGTTTTGGTCATGACGCGGGTGACATGGCATTGCGTATAGTTGCTTCATTGATGTTGGATCATTTTCGTGAAACAGATATACCCTGTCGCTACGGTGGCGAGGAGTTTGTTGTATTGATGCCGGCCGCCCATCTTCAGGACGCGTTGGATCGAGCCAATACTTTATTGGAAAAAATTGCTGCTAAAAAGATTGTTTATCAGGACAAAGAGTTGGGCACTTTGACTATCTCGGTGGGTATTAGTAGTTGGGATGGACGAGGAGATATACCACACCAGCTGCTACAGAATGCTGACAAGGCCCTGTATCGGGCAAAACAGTCTGGTCGAAACCGTGTAGAGGTTGCCTCTCCTTAGATCATATAAAGGGTAATTATTTTGCAAAGTGAAAATTTATGTAAAGGTGTGCTTCACGCCCAAGAGTAATGAATTTAATCCGTTAGAATATAGTCAGAAGTTTATAAATTGAAAAAAATAATAAGGACAGTGTATGAAAACCCTATTCACGATAATGATCGCAGCAATTTTTACCGTCAGTCTGGCAGGTTGTCAGATGAGTAAACAAAACGTGGGGGCTGGTTTAGGCGGTGTTGCAGGTGGTGTACTTGGTTCTAATGTTGGTGGTGGAACTGGACGAACCGCAGCCATCATAGGCGGTACTATTTTAGGGGCAATGGTGGGTGGTCATATTGGTAGTGAAATGGATGAGCTGGACAGACGCCGCACATATGAAACATTTGAAAATACCCCTACAGGACGTACTAATTCCTGGAATAATCCTGATACCGGAGCACAATACAGTGTTACTCCTACCCGTACCTATGAAACGAATGACCGCCCATGTCGCGAATACGAGATGGACGCCTATATTGACGGGCAACGTGAAGTCGTTAAAGGCACTGCTTGCCGTAACGCCAATGGGGAATGGGTAAATCAGTAACCCACAATAAACCTGATAAAAAAACCGGCGTCAGCCGGTTTTTTTATGGCTGAAATAAATTTCAGGACTGTTTCTTTGGGCAGAATGGACCAATCTGCCAAAAATGACGACATTTAAACTCATCTTCACACTCAGCGAGTTGGTTTGAGTATTTTTTGGCTCGTTCACTTACCTGCCTGGCTTTAAGCTGTACCTGTGGTTTAGCCTTATAACTACCACGCCGATAGCCGGTTTGACCTTCATGATATGCCAGGTATAGATGTTTAGGGTTATCCATAGAGATATCTAACATGCGTTGACTGCGTTGGTTGTACCAACCGATAAAGTCTGTGGCATATTTCATATGTGTCCGACGGGCCAAGGGACTGGCGTTATCTGCCAGATATTCCTGCCAAACCTGATTTTGCGCCTGGGCATAGCCATAAGCAGATGATGTTCGTGACCAAGGAATTAAGTCCAGTAATTTGCTTCTAGGTGGGCGAACAAGGCTTTGAAAACTCGATTCCGATTGTATAAAAGCCATTTGTGAGGAAACAGGGGTTCCCCATTTTATTTCTGATACTTTTGCGTAGTCATACCAATGGGGTTGTTCACGAAACAACTCACATAGATTCTGTTGATTGTCAGGCAGGTTAACTGTGGTATCGGAGCAGCTGGTCGTTATTAAAACGAATAGCAATAACATGCTTACAATCGACAACTTAATAAAAAGTTCATGCATCAATAAAGCTTTTGCTGGACGAGCTGTCATCATGATATTGCCAAATTAGTTTGGTAAAAGCATTACATGTCAGAATAGCAGAGCCACTTTCAGAATTATGCATTACAGCGAGTCTTTTATAAATGGAATTAACTATAGATATACATACGTCTCTGGGGTTATTTATCAGCCTGGCAATACTGGCCGCCATACCAAGTATAAGCGTGCTATTAGTCTCCTCCAGAGCCGCTGTATACGGCTTCAGCCATGGTGCTGCCGTAGCTTTTGGCATTGTGATGGCCGACATTCTGTTTATCAGTATTGCACTATATGGTATGGGCTTGTTACTGCCATTAATAGGTCACTGGGAATTGCTTATCCGGATGCTGGCAGCGGCGTATCTATTCTGGCTGGCAATACTGCTTTGGCGTCAAAAAGCCTTGAAACAACCCGCTTTACAAGTTGATCCACGGATCTCATTAAAAAGCAGTTTTTTAATGGGGTTTATTGTGACATTGGCAGATCATAAAGCGATTCTGTTTTATATGGGATTTTTCCCTGCCTGGGTCACATTAAGTGAGTTAACCCTTACCGACACCGGTGTTATTTTTCTAGTGACGTTTATAGCGGTAGGAGGGGTAAAGTGTGTTTATGCCTTTCTGGCAGCAACTGTCGGTCAGTCGTACTTCAAACAAGGACATCATTACTTCAATAAACTGGCCGCAATATTGTTAGTCGGTGTCGGAGCAATGATAGTTTTATCATTATGGAAATAACCATATAAATGTAGGGCTTTACAGCTATAAGAGGTATATCAAACGCTCATTAAAGGACTTTAATGAAGAAAATGCTGGCAGTAGCATTATTTTTCTGTCATTTGTTATAAATGACGACAGAAAATAAACTGAAACAGATGAATAATTCATCCGGTTCTTGGGGGGAAGATGATTGATAAAATATTTTTAGCCAGGTTAATGGTCAGCGGATGGTTTTAGGTGTTTGTTAATCACGTTATACATGCGATCTGCTAATGATTGGCTCTAAACCAGTTTTTCTGTTCAGCCGATATCTGAACTTACAGATTGTTAAAGCGATGGTGCTGGTTGGGCTGGCCTATTATTTTGGTGCCCTGGTGGCCATTCATCAGACCATCACCCCCGAAGGTATCGCCATCCTCTGGCCTCCCAATGCGATATTACTGGCAGCATTTCTGATTTATCCAAAACATTATCTACCCTTTGTTGCAATAGCCGGCATCATTGCAGAGCTAGTAGCGTCTATCCCGGCATTTCCGGTCTGGGCAGCAAGCTGTTTTGCAATAATCAACATTGCTTCGGTTTCACTGGCAGCTTTTTTTATCCGACGCAAAAGTGGTCAGAATTTTAATTTCAAAAACCTTAAAAATGGTGCATGTTTTTTATTTTTTGCGCCATTTTTATCGGCTTCATTCGCCGGGCTTTCTGGAGCTATCGTCTATGTATTAATGGGGCGAACCGACACCAGCTATATTAATTTATGGCAGTTGTGGTGGTTTGGTGATGCGTTGGCCATGCTGGTATTAACGCCATTGATTGTGGTTTTATGGCGCTGGCTCCAGGCAGGGCAGCCACAATTTAAATTACATTATTTATTGGAAGCATTAATTCTCTGGACGGCTGTGATTGTGATTGGTTATCAAAGCTTTACCGTTGAAGCCTATGAAAAAGCTTTTTTGTTTTTCACGCCTATCTGGTTAGTATTGCTTGGTATTTTGGCTGCAATTCGCTTGGGCGTCGTCGGTGCAGCAGCAACGGTTGCTTTGATTACCGTTTTTGCTGTCGAACACTTAATGCGTGGTACCCATCCGATAATCGTCAATACACCACAGAATGCCGTTTGGCTGACGCAGGAATATCTTGCCATTATTGCTGTCGTCTCGATTGGCCTGGCGATGCTGATTCAAGAGATTTCTGATCAACGTGATGTGCTTAAACAACATGAAAATGCATTAAAAGCACAAAACCAGTTTTTAGAGGAGCGGGTGAACGAACGCACTTTGGCATTGAAAGAGGTCAATCAAGCATTGCAAAAAGCCAATGAACGATTGGCTAAAAGTGCCGCAACTGATGAGCTGACGGGTATTCCCAACCGGCGACATTTTCTCGGTGAAGTACAGCGTGAGTTACAGCGTTTAAGGTTGGATGGACAAACTGCCAGCGCCATAATGATCGACCTGGATCACTTCAAACAGGTCAATGATAACCTGGGGCATGAAGCCGGCGATTTAGTGTTGTGTAATATTGTAGAGCCGATCAGTAGTGCTATCAGGCCCAGAGATTTATTTGGACGTATGGGGGGGGAAGAGTTTCTGGTTTTTTTATCCGGCGCTGATCATGAATTGGCTAATACGGTGGCTGAACGTATTCGAGCGGAAATTGAATCACTTGAAGTTCTTTACCGAAATCAGAAAATCAACGTTACAGCTAGTCTCGGCGTGGCGCAATGGGATGGACGCAGTCATCTGGATGAATTGTTTCATCAGGCTGATAAAGCACTATATCAAGCGAAAAACAGGGGAAGAAACCAGGTGGCTAGTTTAACTCAGTCAGACTCCGACTCAAACGACAGACCATCACACGAAAATCATTTTGAGCTGCCTTAGGCTTTTTTATCTTTTATCACCGATGCTGTTGTCATCTTTAGAGATAACCAAGCTTTATTCAATCGTTCAGTTCAGGTAAGCGACTGGCTCCCCAGCTACGATGAATACGATCTATTACACGTTGTAATTCTTCAGATTTGACCAATGCAAATTGGCCAGGCTCTAACGGATCATAATGAAATATGTACAACCGCGAGGCAAACTCCTCAAAAGGCAAGGATGCTTCGCCAAACCGTTCAGAATTTCCCGACGTACTGACCTGAATATCATCGCCCCAGTTCTGACCGCTGTCATTGTTGGGATTGTAGAAATAGACTCGCATGACACTATTTGGATCCAGTGTAACCCTTAAGATAGTAATCGCATGCCAGCCAACAAACCGCAGGGCACTATCAGTAACTGCAATACCTGCCGGTTGAGGATGAATCAATGGCTGATTGTCATTGTAATAGGGGTGATAACTGGCATAGAAATGTCTGAGAAACACCTCCAGCTGCATTAGTTTGCCTGAGGCCACATCAACATTAATACTGAATCCGCGACCACACCACCAGCCATGAAACTCCGGATTAACCCAGCGATGAGGATCACCTTCACGATCAATACAGCAACGGCCCATTTCGGCATAAATCCGATCCAGATGCGGTACCAGGATAAGTGAAACCGGATCCAGATCCATTGGTAAATGACTGGCGAGACCTGAAAGACTGTCTTGTGATGAAATTGCCTTACCTTCGAAATGCATAATGATTTCATCATCACGAGCCGCCCAAACCACCATCTGTAAAAGATAATCGGGATCATTATAGGCCCACATCGACATCGCTCTGGCCGACTGACAGGTCGGGTTATTACCCTGGCCAATGCCTAACGGCTGTCCAAGCACACATAACACGCCTTCCAGTAATCGGCTGCTTGCACCTGGAGAATCGCCAAATAGCGAATTCAGACGTTCTTCTGCTGCTGGAGACAAAGGCAGCGATAATTGTCGCCATAAAGAGGGCGCCATTGCAGGTTGATAAAGAATGCCACGCTCCAGCATTAAGGAAAGACCGTAAACAGCTTGAGCGGTTTCAGGATGAATAGCTTTAGCAATAAGTGCCCGTACCAGATCACTGAAACTCAGCAGACAATCTCGACCGGTAGAGGATAAGCCCAATGCCTCACTTAACAGATAATCAGTTTCTTCCGATAAATGTCTGAGTAATACAGAGTGATAGGGCGACACCAGACCGGTATCATGCATCGCACGGGCAAAACCGCTGGCTTCATATTGAAGTGCAGCATTGTCCATGCTCTGCAGTCGTTGCTTATAAATTTCGACGCCCGGATCTTCTCTACAGGCCTGTGTTGGCCCGAACAGACTGCTAATCAATCGATCGGCGCCCTGACCACTATTGCCCATATCAATATCGGGATTTTGGCGGCAGATAGCAATTTGCGTCACCATCTGTTTGACATGATCGACTTGAATAGGCCGTTGCTGCAGAATTCGCCAGATTTCATCAATTAATTGATCAATAACATGCTCATAGCCAATGCTTTCTGCCAGATGGTGCAACAAGCCCCGACTGATCTCAGCCAAACGACCCTGCAATTCGCGTTCTGCCTCATCGGCTGCCGAAAATAAGCGTTTCAGATTAACGGCCAGTACCTGTGTCAGAAAATGATGAGCCTGTTCTGACGAGATTTCCGGATGCACATATTCCTGTTTGGTCACTGCCAAAAACCTTAATTCGCTTAAGGTTTCAATAATCACCGTATAGACATCATTACTGAGCAGTGCCGGCGCACTCAGCGCCGGTATCAGGATCTGCGGTTTGGCATAATCTGAATTATCAAACGCACCAGCTTTTTCGATACGCTCAATATGCTGTGAAATAATCTTGAAGCCACCGTTGGCATGCAAAACCCGCTTGACGGTATCAAACAAGCGCCCAGCCTTGGTAGGCTTGCTAAAACTTGGCGCCTGTTCCAATTGCTTAATGGCTTCATCCAGGCGTTCAATCAACAAGGACTGATTCGGATCTGGATATTCAATGACATTGGATTCAATCAAACTGTTTACCTGCTTTCTGCTTTTACTGCATGTGTGCTTAGGGTAATCGACTAAATATAGAAATCCAATGATTCCTGTTCTTTTAGTAAATCACGCATCACGACGGGATCTTTGCCGAAGAAGTATAGCAAACCCCAATGTGTACCAAAGGCGGTGCGTTTAGTGACGGTTTCTTCCAGTGGTGCAGTCAATTCATGATAATCGAAATAGGGATTATCTTCGGTTTCCTGTGGAATTTCCAAACGGCTGACCACGCGACGACGGGGATAAACCCCAAAGCATCCAGCGACGCCTTTGGCATCCACTACTTCTTTCGGGAAGAAGCTGCTGATTTCTTCTTCAGTCGTTTTCGGATCGAAAGAAAGAATCAACGCATGGTAAGCATTAAAGCCATATGCCCGCTGTAGTAATTCAAATACTTTAAAACCGGGTGGACGATAGGCGACTTCACCGAAGTACATTTCACCATCACTGGTAACAAAGTATTCCGGATGTACAAAACCAAATTCAATATCAAACGTTTTAATCAGTTTTTCGATCTGTCTGGTTATTTCTGGACGATATTGTTCAAGTTCAGGTGTTGCCGGAACAAACACTGAATAACCTAACGTGACATATTCCGAAATATTCAGAAAACGAATTTTACCGTTATGGATCCAGGCCTCGACAGCAAATTCCCAGCCATCCAAATGCGACTCCATTAATACCGGAAATTCTTCATCCGGAATCATGTCCACTTCATCAGGCGTACGAATCACCCGGTGTCCAAGACAACCTGCTTTATCAAATGCCTTCAGATGAATAGGGTCATTGGGATCGCCATCCAATTTGAGTAGAGTCTGATTAACGCGTTTCAGAAAACGGACTACATCATCTTTATCATGTGCTTCTTCAAAAATACCAACCCGAATGCCACCCAGCTGAGCACGACGCTTCATCAAGGCTTTATCACGTAATAACAGTGACTGACCAAATAGTCTGGGATTATTCATTAACACTGAGTTGATTGCTCCGGCCCATTCAACCGTTTCTTCAAATAACGGAATCGCCACATCAACACCGGCTTCCTGCAGTGTTTGGGCGATTTCGAGCGAACGATCATTGAGTCGTTCAAAATTCCATTTGATATAGGGAATGTTGTGCTCAGTGCAATATTCTTCTGCCCAATCAGGCGCGACGACAACATATTGTCGATCGAATGATTCGGCAGCTTCAACAGCGTTCAGACTCCATCCCAGTAATGCGATATAACCTTTATCTGGATTGAAGCTGTGTTTCGCTGATTCTGCCATAAATTACCACCTTTGAAATTTAATAAATAAAACAATACCTTACAGATTTCACGGTGATATTGATAATCACCGGAACTGTTTAAAGGTCATTGAAGGACGCCATCGTCATGCAGGGGGCCAATGCCCATGCGAGATATAATGAGACACTAAAGGGGACTGATTAAGGCTAAATTGGTTTCATCTGCGGGAATTTAACAAGGCTAAATTAGCTTCTTAGTGTGGATAAACGGCAACATATCGGCTTGGGTTAAAGGCGCGGGCCATTAATAAGGCAAGTATTCCAAGTCCAGTGAGAGCAACCCAGGCCATAGTGAAACTTTGCAATGAATCACGCATCCAGCCCGCGATCCATGGTGCGATAGCTGCAATCATTGAGCCTATACCCTGAACAAACCCAGCCAGTTTGCCAGCCAGCAGAGAGTTTGTTTGATGATCCATGGTCACTATTAATGCCATGGGGAATATCCCGCCAATACCTAACCCGGCAATCGCTGACCACAACCATAAACTTATATCCGGTCTAAATGCCATACCACCAAATCCAATAATTTGCAGTGTACATAGCACATAAAGAATTCGCCGCCTGTCGATATTTTTAGCCGAAAGAGCGGGGAATAATAAACCGGCCACGACTTCCATCGCAGTGAGAAGACCAAGCATCAGACCGGCCTGCTTTGCAGTGTATCCTTGTTCTATGGCATAGGGTGATAACCAGGCCAGAACACAGACATAACAGCTGGAACCCAATGAAAAAAAGATTGCCAGATACCAGCTGCGCCTATTACGCCATAGGCCCGGAGTAGCCACAATTTGTGCGTCATCATCCTGAAAACGTCTGGCATCGGGCTTGTAAAACCACCAGGCTATCAGTGCTATTAATGCCAGCAGACTCCAGCTGCCCAGCCCCATCCGCCATCCGTATTCAGCTTCAATAAACGGGGAAATTGACGCGGAAATTGCTGCTCCCAACATAATGCCGGTGATATACAGTCCCATCATTCTGGGATGTTGTGAACCGTAAATATTTTTGATCACCATTGGCATCAACGCCTGAATCAGGGCGATCCCCAGTCCAGCCAATAGGGCGGTGATGATCAGGTTACTGGCATCGAAAGCCCATAAACGTAATGCAGCAGACAAAACAATCAGCACAATTGAAAAGACAATGATTTGATTTACACCAAAGCGGTGGGCGAGTTGGTAACCGGCCAGACAAAACAGTCCCATTGCAAATACAGGCAGGGTTGTCAGTAATGATGCGAGCTTGAAACTGAGGGTTATATCCTGTTGAATCGCAGGAAGTAGCGGGCCCACTGAAGCCAGAATAGGCCGCAGATTTAGTGCCACCAGCACAATTACAACAGCAAAAATAATTTTCTGTAGAGCTGAAGCGTCGTGTTCTCTGGCGGACATGCCATTCCTTTATTTGGTTGTTACTGATTGAAGAAAATCTTTGGCAGGAAACATCAACAAGCCCTAACCACACGCCATTTTGGCGGGCAAAGGGAAACTAAGCAAATAGTTAGATAATGCGAATAGGGATTATTACGGTGGGGGTAAGTTGGGCAGGGCAGTTTTAGCTATTGTTTAAATTCAATTGTTCATGCAGCTAATTAATAAGAACAGACATAAAGGTGAATGGAGACAGCATACTGCTGCCTCCTTGAGCAACCTTCTCAGGAAAGCAGCTTCTCACGTTTGGGATCATAAAACGGTAATTTAACCAGTTCACCAGCAAGTCGCTTCTGCTGGCCATCCAGTTTTCCGACTTCAAGTCGCTTACCAATATGTGCAAAGTCGGGAGCGACTCTAACCATGGCAAGCTGCTTACCCATTAACGGCGAATACGTCGCACTGGTCACAATGCCTACCGGGAATCGGCCGTTATATACGTGATCTCCATGTGCCGCAGGATCGCCTCCTTCAAGCAGCATGCCCATTAGTTTGTGACGACTTGCAGGAGCTTGACGGGCCAGTGCGTCACGGCCAATAAAGTCTTCTTGTTTATTATCGAGTGGCACACTGAATCCGGTGCCGGCTTCAAATGGTGTGATTTCATGGGTAAATTCATGATCAGCCATACTTAAACCAGCTTCTATACGCAATATATCCAGCGCATCAAAACCCATAGGCGCAATATCATAAGCCTGACCGGCTTGCCAGACAGCATCCCATACGGCCGGTGAATCATCCGGATGGCACCAGACTTCATACCCTAGCTCACCGGTATAACCGGTTCGTGAAATCATCACCGGAATGCCGGACGGTCCACTAAGACGACCAATGGTGAAGTGAAACCATTTGAGTTTTTCCACACTTGGTTGGCTGTCCGAAGTCCAGACTATTTTGCTTAGTAATTCGCGGCTTTTCGGCCCTTGTACTGCCAGATTATCCAGTTGTTCAGTTGCATTGCGAATACTGACTTTAAAACCTTTTTGCTCAGCTTTTTCCCGCATCCAGACACCGGTATATTCCGCGCCGCATATCCAGCGATAGGCTTGTTCACCCATCCGGAAAATAGTACCGTCATCAATCATGCCGCCGGTTTCCAGACATATTGCTGAGTGAGCAATTTCGCCAATCGCCATGCGGCTGACATTCTGGGTTAATACATATTGTAAAAAGGCCACGGCGTCCGGGCCGACCACTTCGAATTTACGTAATGCTGATAAATCCAGCACCGCTACTCGTTCACGACAGGCCAGGTATTCTGCATTGGCTCCCCAACCATCGTATTCATTGGCGACCCAATAGCCGGCATAGTCGATAAATTTTTTGGTCAGTTCAGAAGTTCGGTTATGAAAACCGGATGCTTTGGTCATGCGAGGTAACTCCTCAGAAGTGGTTCGATGGGCAATGGCGCGGGGAAAATTCTGTTCGGCGCCATAAATACGCACATGAATATCGGTGGGCTGCCAGCCATTGGCCGGATCAATATCATCCGGACAGGCCGATGAGGCACAGATAAGATCCCGATCGGCGCGAAACAATACATAATCGCCAGCACGCGACCAGGGTTCATCCATAAAGACAGCACCTGAATCATCAATCGCCGTGTTAAAGAATAAGTTGATCGCTGGCCAGCCAGCACGTGGAGCGATGCCAAACGGTGCCAGTACCCGGTTAAAATTCTCGGTGCAGCTGATATGCCCAAAATAACCGTTGTCGTCGTAGTATTTTGGCGTGCAGGCTAACAGGAAACTGTCATGACGACCGACGGTATCCTGTACCACTTCCACCATCGATAACAGATCGGTTCCCAGAAAACGTGAGTGCAGACCGGGAACCGGATTACTCAAGCCCATCACCGTCCGGGTTGCGGTCGCATCAAGACCAACTTCAATGCCCTGTTCCAAGGCTTGTTTATCAAAGGCGACAAAGTCGGAGCATTGCTTACCATGAACATCGATAATCTGGATCCATTCGCCTTTCTGGACTTCATAGGTTTTTGCTGAGGCGAGAGGGATTCGCAACTCGGATTTAATCGGGCCTAAAGGCTCCGGCAATGAATCGTTGTTGGGTTCGGCGTAGGTGACTTTTATATCAATCTCTGTCACCGGTGACTGTTGAACCACCGTCATTTTTGCACCCGCCGCGACGATGATGACGTTAAGCTCGTTGAGTGCTGTTAAATTTGCCGTCTCTGACCCTGAGATAGATAGAACCTGCTCAAGATGGCTCGAATCAATTTGCCAGTTTGCCAATTGACCACGTAATTGTTCTGCAGCTGCCCCTGTCTGCTCAAGCTGTTGTTTGATAGTCACTGCTGGAACAGGGGGGCGGTTATCCAGGAGCTCTGGCGCCGATTTGCCATTGGAATTCAATACGATAAGTTCACTGTTCTGCGCTTTATCCTGGCTGGATATTGCCAGTTTATCGCCAGCCATCAGCGAGAGTTTTATCGCTTGATGCCCCGCTAATCGATAGTGTTTGATAACCTTTTCTGAGGGGGAAGTGAAAAAATAATCTTTCCCCCATTGTTGTTGTTGCAGTTCTAACATCTGTTATTCCCAATTACGAAAAATCTGCGATAAATATGAGCTTATCTGGTGCATTTTTTCAGTTTTTCGCAACATTAAAGTGCATAAAAGGAAGTTGCTTTTCCCAAAAAAATGGCTGCTTGTTACTAACACACTATTTATCTTCAACAAGATTGCAGCAATTCTCCTGATGGCATACCTCATTGGGGTTACCCCGGCTTGAATTGACTTTAGATGGCATAAAAACTGCTGTCTCCAGCAAGGAAAACCTCGCGTGATGACGCTTTACACTGATAAATGGTATTCGTGGCTATTTGTCTTTTACTGGCCCAAAGCTGCCGGTAGAGATAAAAAAGACCTCAGCCGAAGGACAATGGAGTCATGCTCAATATCAAACGGAAAAACTGGCCAACGATACAAGAATGGTTGAGTCAGCAATTACAGTTTGTAAAACATAAAAATAAACCCAAACCTCCTCTGGACTTGAATGATCTGGCTTTTAAACTGGCAACCGCCAACGATATTAATGAAATTCTGCCCAAGGTACTCTCTTCGTTACAGGGATTGATAGATGAGCAATTCATTCCTGCTGAGCAGGGCGATCTACTGGTCTTATTCAGCAACCCATTAACGTCAGAATCATTTTTGCATCATTCGATGGAACAAGCGCCATCACAAAAATTGATTCAGAGTCTGCATCAGCATTTCACTATCAGAAGGCCAGAAGAAAATGGTTATATTCATCTGCAGATAAACGGAACTTCAGTTACATGTGTTCCAAGCCGTCTTTTTGAGCATGATAATCAGACCATTTGGCTTTTGATGGTTTTCAGTCAGGCATTGCCGAATGAAAAAAAACTCAAATGGGAAATGGTGTTAATGGAGCAGATTATTGCCAAGGGTTTACAAGCCTGGTTTCAACGTGAGAGCAAGGTTAAACAGGCGTTGGCTGCAGAACGGGCGATTTATGCTGCAGAGCTGCATGATTCACTGGCCCAGGTGCTGGGTTACCTGAAACTTAAAAGTGCCAAGCTTGATAAGTTATGTCTCAAAACAGAGTTTGCCGAGCTGAAGCCGATTACTGAGGATTTGGCTGCCTATACCCAATGTGCCTATCATCAGACTCGTGAACTGATCACTGCCTCGCGACTGACCATGCAAAGTGAGAGTCTGTCCCAGGGCGTGACCAATTCGGTAAGAGAATTTGAACAGCAGTCAGCAATTGTATTTGAATTGGATAACCGGTTGCCAGCGAATCTGTTGCCACCGAAACAGTCTATTCAGATCCTTTACATTATTCGTGAAAGTCTCAGCAATATCGTACGGCATTCTCATGCAAGCCATGCCCGGGTCAGACTGATATTGAAAGACCCCAGGAAACTGCATATCCAGGTCGAAGATAACGGCACAGGCATTGATTTCGCAGCAGCGCGTAGTGACAGTTTTGGTTTGCAAATAATGCATGAGCGTGCCGAGCGGGTGGGCGCAAAACTGCAAATATCGCAACGGCATGATGGTGGCACATTGGTGCAACTGGATATGGATATTGGAGATAAAGTATGAAGCCTATATCCGTGGTCGTGGTAGATGATCATCCACTGTTTCGTCGTGGGGTAGTGGAGCTGCTAAATGACAGTGATGAACTGACAGTGATTGCTGAATATGATTCTGCCAGGTCGTTATTAAACAATTTAAGCAATACCTATCCGGATATTCTGTTACTCGACTTACAGATGCCAGAGCAGTCGGGACTAGACGTGCTCAAACAGCTTCGCAACCATGATGAGCAACTCAAAATCATTATTATCACCGCCTGCAATGATCAGGAAGTTTTACTTGAGGCGTTGCGTTCCGGGGCTAACGGTTTTCTGCAAAAAGATACACCGCCGGATGAAATCCTCTCCCAACTGATATCAGCGGTAAAAGGCAATGTGGTGATCAACGCCGGAGCCGTCACATCTCTTGCATCACATCTTCGCGAACATAAAACGGAAACCGGCAACCAATCGAATGCGGCGTTTACCCAGATGACAGAACGGGAACGTGAAACGCTATTTCATATATCCAGGGGGTTGAACAATAAATTGATTGCCCGCGAGTTAGGGATTAGCGATGGCACGGTCAAAGTGTATGTCAAAAACCTGTTGCGTAAATTGAATCTGCACTCGCGACTGGAATTGGCGGCATGGGCTCACAATAATCACTCGGCTGATTTGCCGGACCGGGAAGGCTGAAATGACCCTACTTAAATGGCCAAATAAAATCGTTAACTCCGCCCCCACAGCATCACAATTGACCCAGCTGCTAAATAGTCTCAGTGATGTCGTCATGATGCTCGATGAACAGCATCAGATAATAATGATTAATCAGTGTTGGCAGGATATTACCGGTATCAGCATAGAGCAAACCCAAGGCAAGGTGTTTACTGACTTTCTCCATCCAGAGGATATTTCTAACTGGATACAGTTGTTGCAGAACATGCGTTGTGAAGCAAAAGAAGTTATCTGGTTTCGCCTGATAAGTGCCAGTGGCGAACTGCGCTGGTGTGAAATGCGCTTACAGTCAGTGGAAAAAAATAAACTCTATCCATTGTCGGCCACACTTTGTGATATTACCCCCCAGGTTCGTAATGAGCAGGTGCGTCATGCCAGCTACCGGAGTTTGCAAAGTCTTGTGGATCGTTTACCGGCCATGTTGTATCGAGCGCGAAACAATATCAGCTGGTCGATGGAATATGTCAGTGAAGGCTGTGAATATGTAACCGGTTACAGTGCCCAAACTATGTTGAATCAACCACAGGTGTCACTGGGGGCGATGATTCATGCAGCAGATGCAGGCTATGTCTGGGAGCAGGTGCAGATCGCTCTGGAAAACCAAAACACGTTTACTATCCAATACCGTCTGACCCAGGCAAATGGAAATGAAATTGTAGTTCTTGATAAGGGGAGGGGGTTGTATTCCGAGAGTGGAATGGTACTTGGTGTTGAGGGAATTATTTTTCAGATAGCTGAATAAATAGGTATTTTTCCACTTAATTAACCACTTACCCTGTTTGGGATACCCATAGAAGAGGATTTTTCATCACGCCATAGCAAGTTACTTTTACGCTGACAGCTGCATTAAACGCAGCCTCATGTTTATAAATAACTTTGATGGAGTGAACCTATGTCAACTCGAGTAGCGGTACTTGGCGCTGGACCCAGTGGCCTTGCACAACTTAGAGCATTTCAATCCGCCCAGTCAAAAGGGGCTGAAATTCCAGAAATAGTCTGCTTTGAAAAACAAAGTGATTGGGGCGGTTTGTGGAATTACACATGGCGCACCGGCCTGGATGAAAATGGTGAACCGGTACATGGCAGTATGTACCGTTACCTTTGGTCTAATGGTCCCAAGGAATGTCTGGAATTTGCCGATTACACTTTTGAAGAACATTTCGGTAAACCGATTGCCTCTTATCCACCGCGCGAAGTGTTGTTTGATTACATTAAAGGCCGGGTAGAAAAGGCCGGTGTACGTAAATATATCCGTTTTAACACCGCTGTTCGCAATGTAACCTACGATGATGCCAGTCAAAAATTCACCGTCACAGTTCAGGATCACAGCACAGATACGGTTTACGCTGAAGAATTTGATTACGTGGTCTGTGCTACTGGCCATTTCTCTACGCCAAAAGTCCCCACCTTTGAAGGCTTTGATAAATTTGGTGGACGTATTCTGCACGCCCATGACTTCCGTGATGCGTTGGAATTTAAAGACAAAGATATTTTGCTGGTGGGCAGCAGTTATTCTGCGGAGGATATCGGTTCGCAATGTTACAAATACGGTGCCCGCAGTCTGATTAGCTGTTATAGAACGGCACCCATGGGCTATAAATGGCCGGAAAACTGGGATGAAAAGCCTAATCTGGTCAGAGTTGATACCGATACGGCCTATTTTATCGATGGCAGTTCGAAAAAAATTGATGCGATTATTTTATGTACCGGCTATTTACATTACTTCCCATTCCTCTCCGATGATTTACGCTTAAAGACCAACAATCGTTTGTGGCCGCTGAATCTCTATAAAGGCGTGGTCTGGGAGGATAATCCGAAGTTTTTCTATCTTGGCATGCAGGATCAATGGTACTCATTCAATATGTTTGATGCGCAGGCCTGGTATGTTCGAGACATTATCATGGGGCGTATTGCATTACCGTCAAAAGCTGACATGAAGGCGCACAGTATGATGTGGCGGGAGAAAGAGCTGACGCTGGAAACGGCTGAAGAAATGTATACCTATCAGGGCGATTACATCCAGGAATTAATTGATGCCACGGACTATCCTTCATTTGATATTCCAGCCGTCAATCAGACTTTCCTGGAATGGAAATATCATAAGAAGAAAAACATTATGACCTTCCGTGATCACTCGTATCGGTCGCTAATGACCGGCACTATGTCGCCACCTCATCACACCCCTTGGTTGGAGGCTTTGGATGACTCGCTAGAAGCCTATTTGTCTGATAAAAGTGAAATACGAATAGCTAAAGAAGCCTAAGCCTAATAAACTTTTTTATTTTAATTCAATTGGATAGGATAAGTTTGTTAACTAATATGATCGATAAAATGGTGAGCTATTTGTGATCGATTTGATGGTTGGACTAAGCTCTAAGATAATCCAATCATAAAAACTGGATGGAATATTAATACCTGTTGTTTTTTCCTCGCCCCCTGCTGGGGGCTGTTTTTTGTCCATAAAGGCAAAAAAATCGGGCAGTTTAGTTGTTCTATACGAGTCATTTTCATGGCAGAAGGGCGGAAACTAGTTCCAGCCCTTCAAGGTTTTCTGCAGTACAATCGATTATCTATCTACTCGTTGAATTAGAAATGATTCTTCCTGAGATACGGGTGCTTTTATCAATAAGCTTGGTGTTTTTATTATTTATCTTCTTCGATTCATTAATCGTTTTAGTTAAACGATTTTATGCTTATCGTGCATATGCCAAGTGAATATCAAAAATGCGTATTAAATATTATTGATAATTGACTGAATTATAAATTGTTTCAGCTATTACATTTCTTTTGATCTATATCAATATAAGTCTGTATTCCCAGTGAAATAATAAAACTGCAGCTAAGTTCATCGTGAACTTCAGATCGTTGCTGTATTAATGCAAGTAGATCATTAGCAAATAATAAATTTGCTCTTATAATTAATTTGAGTCTGTTTCGTCCTTTCATTTGAAACACGCTGCTTCTTGCTCTGTGTTATCGAGTAGTAGGGGGGGAGGAATGAAAAACAAATTTTTTAAGCCATTAATTTTTATTAGGTTTAGAAAGGAGTCTGAACCTATCATCACGTATTTAAAACACCTTAAATGGCATGTGGTAACTTTTGACCTTAATAGTCATGCGGATTCTCCAGTATCTTTTCACACTGGCTCCATCGGCTTGGTCGATTTCAGTGAGTATGATCCTCAGCTGGATAACCTAGACCGATTAAAAGCTTTTATTACCGCATCAAAAATCAAGTGGTTGGCTTTGGTACCCTCGGCGTTATTGGAACAGCTTTCCATAAAATCGCTTCTGCGCAATTATTTTGATGATTATCATCTGTTTCCCCTGACACAGATGCAGCTATCAAACATGCTGGAGCAGGCCAAAATAATGTCTTCGGCCTGTGATCACCCAGACAATCTTATTTTTGACAGAGTTCTTCTGGGCCATAGCCGGCTAATCAATGATTTAAAACAAGCTATTAAAAAAGCCTCAAGCGTAGACTGCACCGTATTGATTACGGGTGAAACCGGAACAGGCAAAGAGCTCGTTGCCAGAGCTCTGCATGAAATGTCAGATTTATCAGGACCTTTTATCGCAGTAAATTGCGGTGGTATCGCCAATAGCCTGATTCAGGCAGAGTTATTTGGTTATGAGAAGGGAGCCTTCACCGGTGCTAATCAGCAAAAAAAAGGTTTCATTGAAGCCGCTGACAACGGCACGTTACTGCTTGATGAAATCGGGGAGCTGGCTTTTGAACAACAAGCAAACCTCCTGCGTTTTCTGCAAGAGGGAACCATTCAACGGGTGGGCAGTGTTGATACAGTAAAAGTCCGCGTTCGGGTAATTGCCGCTACAAATGTTGATCTGGATAGAGCGATGTATCGAGAACGATTTCGTGCGGATCTTTTTTATCGGCTGAATGTGCTTGAAATCAAAATACCCCCCCTTAGAGATCGCCAGCAGGACATCGAATTATTGGCTTATTATTTTCTGAATAAATTCTCAGCAGAACATCATAAGCAGTTCAGTGGTTTCTCATCAGATTGCCTTGCGATGATGAAAAGCTATGCTTGGCATGGCAATATCCGTGAAATGATGAATCGAATACAAAGAGCCGTCATTATGTGCGATGGTGAAGAACTTCAAAGCGATGATTTAGGCATTGAATTAACCGACACCAAACCACGAACACAAAGACTTAAGGCTATAAAAGAAGAAACCGAAAGACGGGCGATTATTGACGCTTTGGAAAGGGATGAAGGCAATGTGAGTAAAGCCTCTAATCATCTCGGTATTTCCAGAGCAATGCTATATCGGCTTATGAACAAACATGGCCTTGGTCATTAATTGAGGATGTATAAAAAATTCATCAGCTGTCTACATTTGTAGACACTTTGCTTGAAGGTACATTTACCTTATTTCTTCAGATATTCCATCATCAAAATGACTCATTTATTCGACAGACATTATCTTAACTCTCCTGCTTGCTCGAAAAAAAATAATACTTATCAATAACATAAAAAACAGGCATGTTGTTTGCCTTATTCTAAGAAAAGTTGTTTTCACAATGCTGGAGAAAGTCTATGGCAAAGACACAAACAAAAAGTAAAAATGCCTCGGCTCAATTACCAGACAGCAACCAAGCATTTACTACAACGCATCATAAAATGATTGAAGAAGCAGCCTATTACATTGCTGAGAAACGTAATTTTGATGGTGAGCGTGAGCTGGACGACTGGCTAGAAGCCGAGCGAACTATCAACCAGTCAATTGAGTAATAAACTTTAACAAGCAGAGGATACTGAGATGATTGGCCAATACAAACCCTTAAGTTTAATCAATGATTTACAGCGTGAACTGAGTAATTTCTTTCCCAGTTCAGCGATAGCCAACTTTGATAGCGAAGAATGGTCTCCGGCTGTAGATATTACAGATGAAGAGGACAAGTTCGTCATCAAAGCAGATTTACCCGGCGTAAAGTCTGAAGACATCAAAGTCACGGTTGAAAATGATGTTCTGACTATCAAAGGTGAAAGAGAATCTGAGAAACGTGAGCAGTCGAATAATTACAAACGCATTGAACGGTTTAGTGGCAGTTTTATGCGTCGCTTTACATTGCCTGAAGCTGCCAATCTGGAAAAGATAAAAGCCAAAACAACAGATGGTGTTCTTGAACTGACTGTACCTAAAAAAGCAAAGGCTCAAGCAAAACCTTTGGAGATCAAGGTTGAAAAGTAGCAGAGAAGTGACATTAAGAGGCTAGCGTTAATTGCAGTCAGATATCGATGTGTATCAGTCTATTAGTCATTTGCTGTCGTTCAAACAGATATGCAACCGTTGTGGACTGCCACAAAAAAAACTGACAGAAATGCTCGATTATGGGGTGATTACACCATCAGCTATGACCATACTCGATCATGAGGCTTTATATGAGACTGATTGTGTTAGGAAAGTCCATATTGCAATGCGCTTATGTCGTGATCTGGAATTGAATATGGCTGGTGCTGCTCTAGCTATAGAGTTACTGGATGAAATAAATAGTTTGCGTGAGCGATTGCAGATCGATTGATAGAAGAGCATTTTTATAGGAGAAATATGAAAATGATGACTGTATTAGTGGCGGACGCTTCAGAAGCTAAAGTGTTCAGCGCTGAAAATCGACATGCGACACTGTCTGAAATCAAACACATAAAAAATCCTACCGGACATTTGTTAGAGCAGGAACTGACTTCTGATACACCAGGCAGAATTATGTCTCGCGGAGGGGGTAGTCACAATTATCAGACAGCAGAAACGCATAAACATCATGATGAGGTAGCATTTGCATCACTCGTTATCCGATTCTTGCGCGATCTATATGAGACACAGAGTCTCGGTAATCTTGTGATTCTTGCCGCGCCTGATTTTTTAGGTGAATTACGCAAATTAATGCCAGCCAACATAAAAAAACACATCATCCTGGAAAAACCCAGAGATCTCGTTGCGATGGAAAAACAAGAAATCCAAGCACATCTTCATGGGTATTTCCAGAGCGAGTTCCTTAATGGATAAACACATTATTCACATGGCTTCTCACGGATTAACTGGGAGTGCCGGATGACTTATCTAGTGCATGTTAGTTTACTAACTACGCTTTTTTCTGTTGAAAAAAGTGGGGGCGGAGATTACTTCAGCTTCTCGGGCAAGCCTTTGCTTGTGGCTAAGCGTGTCGCGCCTGCACCTGCGGCGTTACCTCCTTGGCTTGTCACGACACCTACCCCTTTCGGGTCTGAGTAGATGGGTCGAAAGCACTCTCAGTTATTTTTCACTCACGATTCGCAGGAAATATCTGCTTCGAGTAATTGTTTGCCGCCTATTAAGAGTCTAAAGCATCTTGCAGACCTCACTGAGACCAGCTATCGCGATCTCAGGAAAATTATTACCCGGCAGTCACCAGAACCATACAAAGTATTCCGGATAAGGAAAAAATCAGGCGGCTTTCGTATCATTGCCATACCTGATGAAAGTTTGCTCAAAGTGCAACAATGGATATATCGGCATATCCTTTCTCAGGCCCAGCCAAGTCCGGTAAGTTATGCTTTTCAGAAGGGAAAGTCTATTCGCGATGCTGCTAGCGTTCACTGTGGCTGCCGCTGGTTAATAAAGCTCGATTTATATAATTTTTTTGGTGCTATTTCCGAGATTGATGTTTATCGGGTTTTCTACAGTCTGGGTTACCAGCCGTTGATAGCATTTGAACTTGCAAGATTGTGTACCCGGCTGGGTAGTCTGACCGCTTTTCGGCATCGGCATAGATGGGAGATTGAGGGAAACTCCACTATTATCAGTCAATATCAAGGTCAGCGAATGGGCCACTTGCCTCAAGGCGCACCAACTAGTCCGGCATTATCTAATCTCGCCATGGTGGCGTTTGACCGGAAGATCATGAATCTCGCCGCGGAAGAACAATTAACTTACAGTCGATACGCTGATGATCTCAGTTTTTCAACGCCACTCACGAGCTTTTCACGAGAACTGGCCAAGGCCTTTATTCACCGAGTTTTTCGCTTGATGCGAACATATGGTCAGTCACCGAATATGACTAAAACCAAGATCATTACGCCAGGCGCCAGAAAAATTGTTCTCGGACTATTAGTCGACGGTGAAGAGCCTCGACTACAAAAATCGGTTAGAAACCATATTCGTCAACATATTTTCTATCTAAACCACTCTGATGTTGGTCTTCAGAAACACGCACAAAAGCGTGGTTTTCTATCCACTGATGGATTCAAAGCGCATTTAGACGGGGTATTGTCCTATGTCCATGATATTGATCCGTCACTTGCACAAAACTACCGACATCAATTAGCGGATGTTTACAGGCTGGTGTAAACCCGATAACCCATAGGAGAAGCAAAATGGAAAAACTATATATCAGCATTTTAGTGACAAGTTTGATTATTTGGCCTTTGCAAGGTATGAGCGAAACCGGAAAAGGAGCGAGTAAAGACCAGCAAAGGAATGAGCAGTCTGAGCAAATTAGAGAGCAAGAAAGACAACAAGAACAAATGCGCAATGAAACACAAGAGGGCGGACAGCAGGGGAACAAACAACAGGAGCAAATGAAAGAACAGGATCGTGAAAGACTTCGCGAACATCAGGACGAAAACCAGGGTATGAATCAACAGCGTGAAATGAAAAACCAACAGACACAGAATGAGTTGGGTCAGGGAGCACAGCAAGGACAACAGTCACGTGAAAATAACAAGAAATGGTGGCAGTTCTGGAGATGACTAAGAACTAACTGATAAAGATTGATCGTGATAATTAACAGCGCTGATTGATCGATTTAGTTGTATTTTGATAAATGTATTATGGTATTTAATGTGAACAAAAAAATGTTGCTGGAAGACTTTGGGTCTATTGCGGGAAGGCGTTTATGCTGTATAAGTTTTTAGCAGAGTTTACTTGATTCAAAGGGAGTTTTATAAACACTTTGCTACCCAGTTGAAGTAATGTTTCATTGACCCGTCCTGAAATAAGGAGTGTGCCTGAAAGCATGCTCCTTTTTTGATTCGCTAATAATGGAGGTAAAGCAATTTCGAAATGATAAAAGCAATTTTTACAGCAAGCGAAAATCTGGGTGGGCAACGACAAGTCCCGGAAATTGATCTGGTTTCAGGTAAAGGTATTAAAGGCGACCGTAATTTTGACAAAAGCCAATGGCCGGGGCAGAACATCACCTTTATCGAACAAGAAGAAATCAGTGCGTTTAATCAGCGTTTTTCGCAGCAGATTAGTCTGTCTGATACCCGGCGGAATGTAATTACCGAAGGCGTCCGTCTTAACGATTTAGTTGGACAGGTTTTTCGGATTGGCGATGTCAGTTTCAAGGGCGTAGAACTTTGTGAACCGTGCTCTACCTTGGGCGCATTACTGGAAAACGATAGCATAAGCAAAAAAGCTATCGTCAAAGCATTTACGCATAAAGCCGGACTGCGTGCCGATGTTCTGTCAGATGGTCAAATCAGTGTGGGAATGCAGATTGAACCTGTCGTGAAGTAGCCAGTTTTATCCAAGCTACTCCACCACAAAAGCTTTATCTATTGGTATCAGATTCCCGATGTAAAACATCCAATAAAGCAAACATTGCTTGTCTGCTTCGTTTTAGCTGATCGATGTTATCCATTAACTCCACTTCCTTTTGTACAAACTCGGTTTCGGGCAAGGGATGCTTTTCCAATGCCAGAAAGGCTTCAATCGTGCCAGTCTCAACTTCCAGATGAAACTGTAGCGCCCAAATCCGCTTGCCAAAATAGAAACCCTGACAGGGAGTAATCCTGCTATCGGCAAAACAACGGGTATTTTCAGGTAACTCCACACAATCCCCATGCCAGCTAAGTGGGGTTAAATCATCAGGCATCCATGTTATTTCGGGATCGATTTTATTGACGGAAAACCAACCGATCTCCTGTTGAGCATTTGGATATACTTTGGCCCCCATGGCTGATGCAATTAACTGACAGCCGAGACAAATCCCCAGCACAGTCTTTTCTGCGTCAATCGCTTCACGGATAAGTTGTTTTTCACCAATCAGCCAGGGATAGTTGGTTTCATCATAAGAGCTCATAGGCCCACCCATAATGATTAACCAGTCAAACTCGGTGACTGCAGGCAATTGAACATGCTGATCCAACCGATAAGTAGTCAATTGAAACGGTTTATCTGCAAACCAATGCCGCATGGAACCAATCCATTCGCCATCAGCATGCTGAAAGATAGCGACTTTCTGCATTCGCAACTCCAAAATCTAACTGAAAATCAGACAGCAGAAATTGCTAGCTGATAAAAAATAAACTGCGGATCGCGGCGTTACGAGCAGTATGTGAACGATAGCGAATACCAATAGAAAAGCATAGTCTTGGGGCTTGTAAATCTTTCATGTGTGCCTTGTTGGAAAAAAATATACTTCAGCATTAGTGGGCTTGAAAGATCAAATGATTTAAATCCAATCTTTATCATCAAACTCTATATTCAACTACGGTTGCTAACGATATTAGCTATAACCATGACGGTTTCAATCAAATGTTGCGTCACATTAAGCTACTGATTAAACGATAAAAATATCTGATGCCCCATTTTTGTTCACTTTGCGCACAATTGTGGTGCGAACTGGTTTACAGTTGATCATATATAGGATTACTATCACTCCGGCAACCCTATAGTTAAAAAAGTTATAAATAAAATTTGTCGAGGAACGGGTTGTTAATTTAATAAAAATCAACGGAGAGAACGTATGTCAAAGTTAACTGCATTATCTATAAGTATTGCTGTATTAGGAGCTATTTGGGCGTACCTGGCTTTAGGTCCATTAGCTGGTTTTGTTTTAGTCTGGGCAGGTTTTATTGCCTGGGCATGTTTTTTCCATACCGGTGCTGATATGCCGGCCTTACAGAAAACCATTGTGGGCATGAGCTATGGTGCGGTGATTGCTGGCATTGCTTTATTGTTAGCGACTACCAACCCGCTGGGTTTACCAGGTGTTTTGGGAACCGCTATTTATGTCGGTGTAACCGTATTTTTCCTGGTTATTGTGGCAAGATTTGATTTGTTATCGGTGGTACCAGCCAATGTTTATGGTTATGCCGCAACTGCCGCATTTGGTTTACAAACAGCAAATGCTGGAAGTGCCATAACTATGGATATGACTAATCCTGTATTGATCATCATTCTTTCCACGATTCTTGGTGCGGTTTTTGGTTTGTTATCTGCCAAACTGGCTGCTGCAATCGAAAAGAAATCTTAATATTGAACCGCATTTAAGCGGTTTTTTTATAACCATTTCAGGGCCGGTATAACTGAAAGATATTTCAGTTGTGCCGGCCCTGAGTTATGAATACTCCGTTAATCATGGATATTGAATTGCGATGAATTTGTTGACATGCTCATCGCACCCATTTTAATAAAATAGATTTGGACTTTTATGCGTTCAGCCATTTTTCTACTATTAATTTTATCCACTATTGTACTGGCCACATTTCCCATTTTCTTTACCTGGGCTAATCGTGTTGAACCCAGTTTTATCGGTTTACCGTTTGCCTTTCTCTGGCAGATTGCCATGGCGTTATTAGGCGCCTTTTTTCTGGCTTGCTGGTATCTGGTTGAGAGTCGTAGTGGTGATCTGGATATTGAAGTAGAGTCGGAGGCATCAAAATGATTCCAATGTTGATGCTGGCGGGTTTTCTGGGACTTATCCTATGGATAAACCGTCGTCAGATGGGCGTGAAAACCCTGAATGATTATGCAACAGCAAGTCATAGTATTGGGGTGTTGGGTATTACCTTAGGCTTTCTTGCTACCTGGTATGTCGGTGCCGGGTATACCGTGTTTTCAGGGTTTGCCGTCAGTTTTGGCATGATCGGTATGTACGTTATTCCTTATGGCATTATCACCATGCTGGTGATGTATCTGGTCGCTGAAAAATCCTTTATCTGGGGCAAGAAATATAATATCCGTACCCAGTCAGAACTGCTGGGGTTACGTTATCGAAGCGATGCAATCCGGGTATTAACAGGTTTTGCCGGTGTAGCGTTATCAGTACCGTGGTTATTAATGGAGTGGTACACCATTGGTTCGGTTTTTAATTATGCGACTGATGGATTTATAAGCCCGTTACTGGGCATGATCATCGGCATATTTGTGGTGGTGTTTTATGTCGCACTCGGTGGCATGCGTTCAGTTATCACTGCCAATATTATTCAGGGTCTGTATATGCTGATTGCGGGATCAGCCATTCTGTTATGGGTTATTTATACCCAGCTTGGCGGTATTGAAGGCGCTATGCAACGCATATTGGAACAAAGCCCCGAAGCATTAACCTTTCCCGGTCCCGGCTGGGATATGTCACCAAATTACTGGATGGCAATCGTCATTACCAGTGGTCTGGGCGGCTTTATGTGGCCATGGGTCTATAACAAGTTATTTGCTGCAGACAGTATTCGTACCATCAAACAATCGGTGTTATTTGCGCCGACGCTGGGTATTCTGTCATTCGGTTTACTGTTTCTGCTGGCAATGGCATTACATCCACTCCCATTTGCTCAACAAAATCCTCAGGAAGCAATGTTCTGGATCCATAGTCAGGCAGGTGCATGGCCGTTGGGGTTCTTTGCGGTGCTGGTAATGGCGGCAAGTCTGGGGACGGTGAGCAGTATCCTTAATGCTATGTCTACCGCAATTTCAGGTGATCTGGCACAGGTCATTAAACGTGATATCAGTGAGAAAACTGCCTTGCAAATTGCCCGTTGGTCAGTAGTTTTTATGAGTATCGGTGCATTGATTGGGGCTTATATACGAGAAGGGCAATTAGTGTTTCTGGCGTTGATGACTTACCAGGGCATGATTGTTTTATCTCCGGTGGTGTTACTTGGGCTGTATTGGAAGCGTGCCAATAAAATCGGTGCAGTGAATGGGTTTTTGGCGGGGATGGCAGTATCATTTGGCTTAACCATCTTTGAGCCAGCATTTATCATCACTTATGGCTGGACACCCGGCGTGT
>NZ_DFTU01000048.1:47294-47961 GCF_002379485.1 Methylophaga sp. UBA4204
CTGTATGGCTTTTTAACCACATTGAGTATTATGCTGATTGCTGGATACTGTCGACCGGTAGAGTCACATGTGGAAAAACTCTGGCAGGATATTGCCATAGCAAAAAGCACCAAGCCCACAGGAAAATTAGCTACTGCAAAATCAATTTAGTTGCGATGAAAAATTATAACCGTTTGCCAAATTGTGGATGGTTAATGGCTTTTGGCTGGCTAATGCTGAGCATAAGCTCACCGTTAGCTCACAGCAAGGAGCAGGAGTCAGCCGGAAATGTTGTGCTGTTACATGGTTTGGCTCGCACAGCAGGCTCAATGGATTCGATGGGAAAACATCTGAACAAAGCAGGGTATAAGGTATGCAATATTGATTATCCTTCCCGCAAACACCGTATCGAGAATCTGACCAGCGAATTTGTTGTACCAGAAATCCAACAATGTTTCGGTGATGTTTTAACACCTTTGCATTTTGTCACCCATTCACTGGGAGGTATTATTGTCAGGCAACTCGCGGTGGAACATCAGCAAATCAAAATTGGCAGGGTAGTAATGTTATCGCCGCCTAATCAAGGCAGCGAAGTGGTCGACAAACTGGGCACCTGGGGCTTATTTGAATGGATAAACGGGCCTGCCGGCAAGCAACTGGGGACAACAGAAGACGCTATACCCAACCA
>NZ_DFTU01000048.1:48079-51927 GCF_002379485.1 Methylophaga sp. UBA4204
CAGTTGGGACCAGCCACTTTTGAACTGGGTATTATTACTGGAAACCGCTCGATCAATCTGATCTTATCGACGCTGATTCCCGGACCCGATGATGGCAAGGTTTCCATCAAAAATGCACGATTGGATGGCATGCAGGATTTTCTGGTGGTTGAGCAAACACATCCGTTTATTATGGCGAACGATACGGTGCAATCGCAGACCCTGCATTTTCTGCAAAACGGGACTTTCCAGCATTAATTCATCATTACTTTATTGAACGGGCAAATATCCCGCTGTTTGCAGTCAAAAAACTGTTTGGTTTTTCTGCAGTCACTGTTAGGGTGAGTAATCGTATTTTAGGAGAACCGTATGCCGTTAATGACCCGTGCAACCAGATACTTCCTGGCGTTGATATTGTTTGTCAGTGCTGCCTCTGTCATGGCCGATGACTATCAGAAGCATGACTATAAGACTCTGGTGCTGGATATTCTGATTACTGGAGATAGCTCAGTAACCGGCGATAAAGCCGAGAACGCAGAAAAGATTGCCAAGTTCAGTGAACATCTGCGAAATGAATTAGACGATAAGACGCAGTTTAATATCATCAACGATGCCGATTCTCTGGCGAAAGTTAAAGCGTTTGATGAAAAGCACGATCTGCATTATTGCAATGGTTGTGAACTTACCTTAGCGAAAGAGCTGGGTGCAGAGTTGGTGATTGTGCCAAATGTATTTCGTATGAGTCATCTGATTTCAACATTACATGTTGAGTTTAAAGAAGTAGAGTCAGGAAAGCTGATCAAGCGTAAATCCTATGATTTTCGTGGCAACACTGATCAGGCTTGGGAACGTGCAATTAAATATGCCATGCGTGATTTAAAGGACTGGAATAGAGATTAATTTAGGGTCTTTTTATCTGCTTTACCAACAAAAACCCCGGCTTTAAGCAGGGGTTTTTTTATGAATTAAAGTAATTTTTAACCCTGCACATAAAGCAGGAATAAACCCTACTTAATTTTTTCAAACGCCGCATTTTCATGACGGATAATTGAAATAATCAATCCGGCAATAATGGCGGCTGTGCCGATTGCAAATAGCACCAAAGCAAAAGGGTTATCTGCAAAGGTAAAATAGGCACCGACGTTTTCCCAGGTTGTAATTGAACTTCCCATAATAATGCTCCTTAGGTTTCAGAATTGGCTAATTTGTTAGGCACTTCACTGGTGGTCAGATCCGTCATAGCGGGTACGCCGCCTTCCGGATAAGGTTTAGCCAGGAGTTCAACCTCATCAATACCGATATCTTCGCAAGCTTCAGGTACACGCAGGCTGTTGGCTTTTTTCAGTAAGAATGACAAGCCATACCCTGGTACAAAGCCCATCAGCCCCATTACTGCAGCCCCGATGAGCTGGCCAACGAAGCTAATTTCCGGTAAACCTTCTGCATTAGGTGTTCCACCGGCAAATACACCGACCAGAACAACCGCAACAACACCTGTGAAACCATGAACACTGACAGCGCCGACCGCGTCATCAATACCACGTTTTTCCAGGAACTTGGCAAATTGAACTGCCACGATACCGGTAGTCACGGCAATAATGAACGCAAGTGAAGGAGAATAGATATCCAGACCAGCTGCTACAGAGATAATACCGACCAGACCACCAGACATGGTCCAGAATGGGTCACGTGTAGCGATGTAGCAACCAATAATACCTCCGGCAAATCCCATCAGCGTATTAAAAGCAAATGCTGAAAGGTTAGTAGGTGTTCCATAAATTGTGGTCCAACCTGTCTCACCACCATTAAAGATGATGCAACCACCTAGGAACCCGAAGAAACCAAAGATAATCATCATCAGGCCAATCAATGTCATTGGCAGGCTGTGAGGAGAAATGATTTGTGGCACACCGTCAATGAACTTGCCTTTACGAGCACCCAGGTTCATCAAAACACCCAGAGTAAAGAAACCCGCTACAGCATGTACAACGCCAGAAGCACCGACATCGTGATAACCAAATTCGGTTAACAACCAGCCATCTGGATGCCAGCCCCATGCGCCTGCCATAATCCAGACCACACCACCCAGGAAAATAGTCAGTATCAGAAACGCACTGACCCGTATCCTTTCAATAACCGCCCCGGAGAGTATTGACCCGGTTGTGGCCCCGAATAAGGCAAATGCTGCCCAGAAAATCCCGGTTCCCATATCCTGAACATCAGGACCCATACTGGCAGCCCATGGTAATGCAGCTGCTGCTTCAATCGGGACAAAACCATTAGGAAATGCGTTATAAATCCACCAGCCAAACAGATAAAATGCCGGAATAATCAGTGCGATAGCAAGAATATTCTTGATACCGGCTGCAAGTGCGTTTTTACTTCGTGAAGCGCCCATTTCATAGGCCAGAAAGCCTGCATGTATCATTAACATGATGGCAGTACACCACCAATAAAAAACTTCTACATTCATGGCCTGATGCATTTCGAATACAGCTTGCTGGGCATCTAACGCTGCCTGCAAGGATTCTAGTGTTGGCGAGTTTTCCATCTTACTATCCTCATTTTAGTTAAAGTCATTTCCCGTTTACCCCTTTTCGGTCAACTTTGTTGTCCAGCAAAAAGCTGGTTTGAACGGCGCTGCTATCAAGGACTTTTTCAAGCGATCGATCCTTGATAGCAACACCAGAACACTGGAGCCTGCGAGCTTCACTCAGCAGATAAAGGCATTTGTGTGCTGCAGTAGCATAGGAAAGCCCTGCTTGCCGCACGTTGGAGATACAATTTCGTTTGTCATCGGTCAGGCCACGGTTGGGCGACCAGGTCATATATAAGCCAAGACTGTCCGGCGAACTGAGACCGGGACGTTCGCCAATCAGCATCAATACCGCCTTGGCATTAAGTGCTTCTCCGATATCATCACCAATGGCCACGCGGCCCTGTTGAACCAAGGTGATCGGTGCCAGTGTGAAGTCCTCAATGCCGTCGATTAATATCGGCAGCAAAGCGCTAATAAAAGGCACGACATTTTGATGAATCGCAGTGGCAGATAAGCCGTCAGCAATGACCAGCGCAAGGTCATAAGGCGTTTTTGTGTAATATGGTTTCAGGCTGGTAAAACTTTCCTCATCCAACTGTCGTCCATAATCAGGACGTTGCAGATAGGTCACACGATCGATGGCTCGACTATGTAATATCAGTGGCGGTTGAGGAGTGATTTGTGGAAAATCCTGCTGCAACTGGAGCAGCTGCTGTTGCAAGGTTTCAACATCCAGCTCGGTATGCACCGCATCACGAGCCTGGGCATGAGCCAGTTGAAATTCCAGAGATTCCCGGGTTGGCGTACTGACCCCGGCACGACCAAGACCAATACGTGCCGCAGTGAACTGTCTCAACTGACGCCATGGATTATGCGTCACCATGTCTTCATCAGCTTTGTATTGATCCGTTATCAGCACGTCTTTATCTTCAACCATGAAAATGCCTCACCGCTGAGCTGTTCAGTGAACCGGCGAAGGCTGGAGGTAAATGATTGGTGAGTTGGGCCAGTCCAGCGTTACTCATGATTTGCATTTTTTCCAGCCACGCTTCAAATTCTGGCGCGGCACCCAGACCCAACACCCGTCGGGCATATAACGCATCATGAAATGAGGTGGTCTGATAATTGAGCATGATGTCATCTGAGCCGGGAATGCCCATCACAAATGAGCAGCCGGCCGTACCAAGCAAGGTCAGCAGATTATCCATATCATTCTGATCGGCTTCGGCATGATTGGTGTAGCAGACATCACAGCCCATTGGCAGCCCTAATAACTTGCCGCAGAAATGATCTTCCAGACCGGCGCGAATGATCTCTTTGCCATCAAACT
>NZ_DFTU01000048.1:52004-71820 GCF_002379485.1 Methylophaga sp. UBA4204
CTCTTTGCCATCAAACAGATATTCAGGACCGATAAATCCAACCACTGTGTTGACCAGTAAAGGACTGAATTTTCGAGCCACTGCATAAGCACGTGCTTCGCAGGTTTGCTGGTCGAGTCCATGATGAGCGTTGGCGGATAAGGAACTGCCTTGTCCGGTTTCAAAATACATCACGTTCTGGCCGACCGTGCCTCGATTCAACGATAAAGCGGCTTGTTGGGCCTCTGCCAGAATCGCCAGATTAAAGCCAAAGCTACTATTGGTTTTTTCGGTACCACCAATCGATTGAAATACCAGATCCACTGGGGCGCCATTTTCGATACATTCCAGTGTATTCGTGACATGAGTGAGGACGCAGGATTGTGTTGGGATTTCATACAAAGAAATCACTTCATCCATGAGATTCATTAGCCGCGTGGCCTGCGTCACATTATCGGTTGCCGGGTTAATACCAATAACTGCATCCCCAGAACCATATAAAAGACCATCCAGCATACTGGCCGCGATGCCATTGACATCATCGGTCGGGTGATTAGGTTGCAGTCTGGTAGACAGGCGTTTGGGTAAACCGATGGTGTTGCGAAAAGCTGTAATCACTCGACATTTCTGGGCGACCAGAATCAAATCCTGATTACGCATAATTTTGCTGACAGCAGCAGCCATTTCCGGGGTAATGCCAGCACTGACTTGTTTCAGGACTTCTGTGCTTGCGGTATCGGTTAGTAACCAATTCCGAAAATCACCGACTGTCAGATGAGAGATAACTGAAAATGCTTCTGCATCATGTTCGTCGATAATCAGACGCGTAATTTCATCATCTTCATAAGGTACTAACGTTTCATTCAGAAATGTTTTTAAAGGTACTTCAGCTAATAGCAATTGAGCGACAGCACGTTGTTCTGCTGATTCAGCAATAACACCGGCCAATCGGTCTCCCGAGCGGGCAGGGGTCGCCTTTGCCATCAATTCAGCTAAATCTGCGAATTGATAGGTTTTGCTGCCCAACTGATATCGATAGCTTTGGCTCATAAACTGCTTTAAATCCAATTAGATGGAATAAAAATTGCACCTGAATAAACAAAGTTTACAAACTATGAATGCGATATCTATACCGGCCGAATATCGAAAATCGGCAAAATAATATTGGGTTTATATTCAGTTACTTACTTAGGCAGCACCGGCATTATTATTAAAACGGGTAAAGCAGATGACCGATAATCCAGAAGAATTTGCACCTAAACAAAGCGGGACTGTATCTAAATGGTGCGTTATGGAAGCTACAGACGCCGACGAGCAGGCCCATAACCTGAAAAACTGGCAACAGCAGTATGATCAGATTAGTAACGGACGCTTTTACGGCAAAATTGAAGAAGTACTGTTTGATTCAGTTCATGCCTTTCGAGAGCACACCAGCCAAACCGTAAGACAACAATGCAATGTATGGCCTAATGCAATCTGGCTGGGTTTTTCAGCAGATGAAAAATCCTGCCGTATCAATGGTCATCATGTCAGTAGTGATCATCTGATGATTCGGCCTGGCAATACCCAGTTTGAATTAGTTACCCCAGAACAATTCAATATTTTTGGCATTGTCATTAATCAAGCCACGCTTCATGCTTTCGCTCGTAAACAAGGTATCGTATTAGATAACAGTTTGTTTTATTCGCCATTAAGATTCTGGCAGTCCGACAAACTGAATTCACTGCGTTACTTGTTAAATGATGTTTTGAAGCCACAACAAGATCATCTGATCCGACAGCATCAGGAAGATATTTTAATTATGGCAGTGCTGGAGATTCTGCAGCAAAACGAGCAGCAGATTCATGAAAAACCGAGCTTTGTGAAACGCCGTGCCGTGGTAGAAAAGATTACAGCGTATCTGGACTCCCACCCTGATAAACCGCTCAGTATTACGGATCTGTGTGATTTGGCACATGTCAGTCGTCGTACCCTGCAATATTGTTTTGAAGATGTATTGGGAATAAGCCCGCTTAAATGTATGCGGATTTCAAGGCTCAATGCTGTAAGACGGATTTTGCTAAACGGGTTAGAGGACGAGCAGACCATCTCGATGATTGCCCAGCAATGGGGCTTTTTTCATGCCGGTCAGTTTACCCATGATTACACCAGTCTATTTGGTGAGAATCCTTCCGTTACAGCAATGCGCCATCAACAAGTATTAGCGGAAAAACAGGGTATTCAAACCTGAAAGGGGTGTGCATTTAATGGTTAAGGGGTGATAGCTTTCGCATAACTTTCAGTTTCAATATCCACCGTTTCCAGCGTTATAGAAGTACTTTTTAACGCAAGTTTTTCCAACTGTTGTAATACCAGCTTGGTTAACTGTTGCTTCTGTTGTGTGGTGCGGCCGTGATGCAGACGGATAGTGACATGGATAAAATCGTTACAGTCCTCCGCCAGTCGAAAATACTCATAAGCCAGTGCTCGGGTTTTAATATGGGATGACTCAAATAAAGCCGATTCCAATACGCCATGATGAACGGCCTCCACCAATAGGTCTGGTGGGATATCCAGTGAGCTGGAAAATTCAATAATGCAATGTGGCATAGTGACCTATCTCAAAAGCAGATAAAGACATATCAGCACTGATATCGCTGACAAACCTAATGAAAAAAATAAGAGATTTCGATAGGTTTTAACCTGCCTTTTGGCTTCTTCAGCAGCCGTTTCAAAGCCACTGATCGCCTGCTGCATATTTTCAGCCAGCACATGAATGGATTGAGCGTTCTGTGTTGCTGCTTTTTGCAATTCTTCTATCTGTTTAACCACAACCGGATCTGCTTTGACCGCTTCGGGTTTGGCAGTAAATGCCGGTATCGCATAGGCTGCAACTTGGGCTACATAAGGCGCAACAGCTTTGATAATCGGTAGAAATTGAATGGCCATAAAAAACTCTTATTTAGGAGTAAACAATAAACTTTAATTTTGATACAAACTTCGCAAATGTTTCAGAAAGCACTAAGAGTTGCGACACCCTCAAAGCGTTAGAATCGGCTGGAAAAGCCGTGCTAATAAAGCTGAAAATTCAGCTGACGCAAGCGCAGACTAGGCTTATTAAACGATAAAACAGCAAAAACTTCATGATAGGTAAATTGCACATCAACAAGCCCTAATTTGATAAGCTATCCGACTATTCTTTATCTGTACAAAAATTCATCATTAATGAACTAAAATGGCGCGTCAATGTGACATTGTGGATTTGCTTTGGTCTATTGACCACAGGAGCAGGCGGTTCCCTCAAAAAATTATGCCCAAACCCGCTTTTAACTATTCGATCTCATACAAGGAGACATCGTGAACAAGGCACTCATTTCGGTTCTTGGCAATGACCAGCCAGGCANNCCAGCCAGGCATTATGGCAGCAGTTGCCACGGTTATTACCGAGCACGGCGGTAATATTGAAAATCTGAGCCAAACACTGCTTCAATCGGTATTCGGCGCATTATTAATGGTTTCAATGCCGGAAGACGCTCAGTGTGAAGAATTACACAAGGCTCTCCAGCAGGTAGGCCAGAAAATGCGTTTGTCGATTCACGTTGATCCCTGGGATGAGCAACCAACACCCTGGCAGGAAAATCCGCCTGAAGTGCAACCCTATATTCTGACCGTAATCGGCCCGGATCGACGGGGTCTGGTGGCTGAAGTATCTACCCAACTCGCCCGTCATGGGGTGAATATCACCAATATTCAGGCGATTTTCAAAGGCGGTAAGAATCCGATGGATAATCTGATGGTGTTTGAAGTTGATGTACCGCGTTCAACCATCATGCAGGATTTGCGTGATGCACTCCATGAAGTCGGCCAGAGACTGGATATCGAAATTGATACGCAACATCGCAAGATCTTCGAATCCGTGAGCAACATCAGTAATTAAGGAACCTCTCATGCTCAACGAAAAAGACATTATTTCAACTTTGATGATGGTGCGGGAACAAAACCTGGATCTTCGCACCGTCACTGTTGGCATCAACCTGACCGATTGCGTCAGTCATGATCTGGAAACATTCAAACGTAAAATTTACGACAAAATCACCCGTTATGCTGGCCAATTGGTGGCTTCCTGTAACCGCATTGAAAGACGCTACGGTATTGAAGTTGCCAATAAACGGATTTCTATCAGCCCAATCGGTGTTGTCGGTGCACCTTTCAGTTCAGAACAATTAGTTGAGGTCGCCGTAACGCTTGATAAAGCGGCGCATGAATTGGGTGTGGATTTTATTGGTGGTTTTACTGCTTTGGTAGAGAAGGGCATGAGTAAGGGCGATCAGGCTTTGATCGAAGCCATTCCACAGGCGCTGACGGAAACGCAACGAATCTGTTCATCCGTCAATGTGGCCAGTACGCGTGCCGGTATCAACATGGACGCGATTCTCAAGATGGGGCAAATCATCAAACAGGCTGCAGAACTCACTGCAGACGATGATGGCCTTGCTGCTGCAAAATTAGTGGTCTTTGCCAATATTCCTCAGGATGTACCGTTTATGGCCGGTGCTTATTTAGGTATCGGTGAAGCAGATGCGGTTGTCAGTGTTGGTGTCAGTGGTCCCGGTGTAGTAAAAGCGGCTTTGGAAAAAGCCTTGGCTGAAGATGAAAATATGGATCTGAGCCGTGCGGCGGATGTCATTAAACAAACAGCAGCCAGACTGACACGTGCTGGTGAGTTGGTGGGCCGTGAAGTGGCACAATTACTCAATCTGCCATTTGGTATTGTCGACTTGTCGTTGGCACCGACACCGAATCGTAATGACAGTGTCGGAGAGATTTTTGAAGCGATCGGTTTGCCAGCTTTTGGATCACCTGGCAGTACCGCATTTTTATCCATGCTCAATGATGCAGTGAAAAAAGGTGGTGCGTTTGCCAGCTCACATGTGGGTGGTTTAAGTGGTGCGTTTATTCCGGTTTGTGAAGATTTGACCATTGCTGAGTCGGCTGCAAACGGCACCTTGAATCTGGAAAAACTCGAAGCCATGACGGCAGTCTGTTCAGTTGGCCTGGATATGGTGGCTTTACCTGGAGATACTTCAGCTGAAATGCTATCCGCGATTATTGCTGATGAAATGGCAATTGGTGTGATTAACAAAAAAACCACAGCAGCAAGATTGATTCCAGCGCCTGGCAAAAAAGCAGGTGATATTGTCCGGTTTGGTGGTTTGTTGGGTGAAGGCCCAGTGATGGCTGTCAATATGGGGAATCAGGAAAACCGCTTTGTGCGACTAGGCGGACGTATTCCTGCTCCGATTCAAAGCTTGGTCAATTGATCATCTTATGCTAACAATTAAAAAGCCGTGACAGAAACTGTCACGGCTTTTTTAGATAAAATAAGCGTCAGAATTACTGGCTTTTCGCTCTTCTACGCATTGCTAAAAAGCCCATCAAACCTGAACCAAATAACCAAACTGCTGCTGGTATTGGAACGGCTGAAACCCGGATGTTATCCAGCATCGCTCCAACATTATCCCCCCCGAAGTTTCTAAAAGATAATTTATCCCCATCAACCAAATCAACCAGGAAACTATAGGTATGCCAATTTTCATCCCAATCCAAGAGAAGATGATTAACAAGTGCACCTGCTCCAAACAACACCGAAACTTGGTCAGCAGGACCATTACGTTGATTACCAGATAAATCAAAACTCACTTTGTATTTTCCTGCAGAAAAACCATTTTTAGAAGACAAAATTCCTGCGTCACCAGTTGAGCCGTCCAGATCTACGCAAAAGCTACCAACTGAACAAACGATTCCCCATTGATTACCGTTTTTGATCAAATCAACCGTACCGTTTGATACATCCCAATTAACGAAGCTGTTATAGTTTAAGACAGAACTCGCCTGACCTTCACCTTCAAAGCTATCATATAGGCTATCAATGGTTGCAGCAAAGGAAACTGGAGCAAAACATAATGCAGATATTGCTAAAATTTTTGTTAAGTTTTTCATAGATATATCCTCAATTTTTGTAGTTCAGCAATCTCAACTTTGAGACCGGAAACTTTCCGTCCTTAATTCGCATTAAGTTTGGCAAAAATTAAAAATAAATGTGTCTTATAAAGTTCGACACAGATTCAAAATAATCCTTATTTAGACGTTTTTTAATTGTACTTTGGTACAAATACACTTAATAAATCACTTACGGTTAGTCCGGTAACTTATTAATGCAAAAACTCGTTGTACAAATTATTATCTTTCAGTGGGATAAATCTCAGCTTTCTGATGCGCACAAAAAAGCAAGGGCAGGATTACCTGATCGCTATCCGCTAAAATCCTCCTCTTCTGTTTTGTCTAATAAGCAAATATTGCTTGATAAGCATGGGGATGATATTTCCGGAAATCGCATTCGCTATCAACTGACAGATGATTATTTTTTAATTGATCGTTTTCGTGTTGGTTTAAAAGTCAAGACAGTGGAGTTCAAACCACGATTACAGGCCGATGAACCACCGATATTACTTACTTCGCTCGAAGAAGGGTGGGTACAGTGTCAGTACCAGTGGCGCTACCGGATGGATGAAGGCGGTTATATTTACTGGCTTTATGAAAATGTGATCGTAAATGTCTGCTTCGCAGAAAAAAACGATCCAGGTGTTTTTGTAAACTCACCTCCCGCCCAACGTTTTACAACTCTACTGACCTGACTCATCAAACGCTCACAAAAACCATAAGACCACTTGCTTTTAGTTCATGCTTGAGGATGAGATGGAGAGCACAGGTTTTTGGAGAATAAATCTCTATAATCGCATTAAATTTCTACGGGACAAATTATTTTCTTTCCTTGGAGTCAATATATTACGACCAAGGTAAAAGTCCCTGGTTTTAGTGAGAATTATCCCTTGTAATGAAAAGGTAATATGCCTAAGATGCCCCGGCATTTTAAGATCGTTAAAATCAATTAACAGTTCTGTTTAAATATTTTTAATTGCCTGTTATGAATCAGTAAGTCCTTGAAATTATTTCAACTTAATCGCTAAGTAAAAACAGACGGGGTATTGACCATCTATCTAATGACCACCTCAGCCAAAACAAAGCCAAAAAGCCTCTCGTGAACAGCTATGTAGCCGATACCTCACCGGTTGCCATAGTGAAGTTTTGTCTGCAGTCTGAGCGGCAGATAGCAATTCTCGACAGTACAGCTTCCATCGTTGATATTTTTGGTTTTACCGCAGCACAAATTATTGAAGATTCCTCGTCTGCATGGATGAGCATTGATTCAGATGATCGTGGCATTATTCTGCAGAAAATGGCTGAGTCAGCTCAAACGATGCAACCTCTGAATCTGGGTTGGCATGTGTTACACCCTCAGAAAGGTAAGGTTTTAGTGGATTGCAAAGCCATGCCTGAAGCGGATTCAGAAAACGGAATGGTATGGCATGGCTATTTTCAAAATATCACCGACCTGAAACGTACAGAGCAGGAAAATCAGTCTCATTTGTGGTTTCTTGAATGTCTGGATCAGGTCAACCGGGCTATTCAGGGCACCAATGATCTTGAGCAGATGATGAGTGATGTTCTGGCAGCGATATTGTCGTGTTTTGCATGTGACAGAGCATGGCTTTTATATCCTTGTGATCCAGCAAGTGCCACTTGGCATATCCCCATGGAGCAGACCACTCCTGACTACCCTGGTGGTCTGTCTGCTGGAACAGATTTCCCGATGACCGAAGAGGCAGCCCGAGGTCTGGAAGCCTATCTGGCCAACAGTGAACCAGTAACGCTGATTACCACTATAGAAAGTCCTGATGCACCCGAATTTCTGAGAGAGCATCATATTCGCTCAATCATCGGTACGGCCATCTATCCAAAAACCGGTAAACCCTGGGTGTTTGGTTTGCATCAATGTTCGTATGAGCGAGAGTGGACTAACGACGAAAAACGTTTATTCAGTGAAATCGGTCATCGTTTATCTGATGGCTTGACCAGCTTGCTGATATATCGTGAACAACGTGAGAGTGATGAACGCTTTCGGCAGGCGTTTGAATTTGCTGCGATTGGAATGGGGGTGTTGTCCTTGAGTGGGCAGTGGTTAAGAGCCAATCATTCCATTTATGAAATGTTCGGCTATTCCGAAACTGAACTACTGCAAATGACCTATCAGGAAATGACCCATCCCGAGGATTTGCATAAAGGACAAGCGGAGCTTGATCGGCTGATTGCTGATCAAATTCCCTATATGCAGATTGAAAAGCGCTATCGTCATCAAAATGGGGACTATTTCTGGGCAAGACTCACAACCAGCATTGTCAGAGGAAGAAACAACCAGCCGCTGTATTTAGTTTCGCAGATAGAAGATATCGAAGAGCGTAAAAAATCAGATCAAAGTATCGCCCTGTTAAATTTTGCTATCAATCAGGTAAAAGAATGCATTTATCTGCTGGATGGAAAAGGGCGCATCAGATATGTCAACGATGAAACCTGTCACACCATGGGATACAGCCGTGACGAATTAATGGCTATGTCCGTTCCTGAAGTTGACCCAGATACCTCTCAGGAGGTTTGGAACGAACATTGGCAAGAACTTAAACAAGAACGTTCCGTTCGTTTGGAAACTCGCCATAAAACAAAAAACGGCAGGATCATTCCAGTCGAGGTGAATGCCAACTATTTTGAGTATGGCGGAATTGGCTACAATCTGGCACTAACGCATGACATCACTGAAAGAAAAGCGGTTGAAATTGCTTTGCGGGAGCAGGAAGAACGTTTCCGGCAACTTGCCGATAATATTGAAGAAGTTGTATGGCTGACCGATCTTGCTATGGGGCATCTGCTTTATATCAGTCCAGCCTATCAAAGCATCTGGGGACGCAGCTGTGAAAGTCTTTATGATAAGCCGTCGTCCTGGTTGGAAACGATTCATCCTGAAGATATAAATAATGTCAGTCAGGCTGTTGTTCAAGGCAAGATAACTGGCGAATACGATATTGAATTTCGCATTATCCGCCCGGATAGCACCATTCGTCATATTCACCAAAGAGCCTTTCCGATATTGAATGAAGCGGGCGATGTGTATCGAATTGCCGGCACTGCCCAGGATATAACGGAACGGAAAGAGCAGGAAGCACATATTGAATATCTTGCCTATCACGATTCATTAACCGCTTTACCAAACCGTTTATTGACGATGGATCGTCTCGGGCATGCGATTACCCATGCTACACGTCATGCCGATGTATTGGCCGTTTTGTTTCTGGATTTGGATCGCTTCAAAACCATCAATGATTCACTTGGTCATCAGGCAGGTGACTTGCTGTTACAGCAGGTTGGTTCACGCCTGCTTGGGGTATTACGTGAAGAAGATACCATCGGCCGGGTGGGAGGTGATGAATTTCTGATTTTGCTCCCCAGTATTAATACACCTGACGATGCGGCACATGTCGCCCAAAAGCTACTCGACATTTTATCTCCACCCTTTATGGTAGTAGGTCATCAATTACATGTTAATGCCAGCATTGGGATCAGTTTGTGCCCCCGAGATGCAGTCAATGCTGAAACATTAGTGAAATATGCTGATACAGCGTTATATCTGGCCAAAGAGCAAGGCCGAGGCGTTTTCCGTTTCTTCAGTCCCGAACTGGATGATCGTGTTCATGCACGACTGCAATTGGAAAATGATTTACGAAATGCGATGCATACAAACCAGCTGTATTTGCATTATCAGCCGTTAATGGATTTAGCGACCGGAGAATGCATAGGTACAGAAGCGTTACTAAGATGGTCTCATCCTAAAATTGGCTTCATCTCTCCAGCCACTTTTATTCCGGTTGCGGAAGAAACAGGTTTGATCTTACCGATTGGTGATTGGGTTTTACGGACCGCCTGCCTGCAGGCAAAAAAATGGTTCGAGGCCGGTAAAACGAATTTTCGGATGGCAGTTAATCTGTCACGCAGACAATTGGACTATGTCGGGCTGGCTACAGATATAAGACGAATTCTTGATGAGACAGGTTGTCCTGCACATCTATTGGAACTGGAAGTCACCGAATCCAGTGCCATGCAGAACCCTGAACAGGCTATTGTTATCTTAAACTCGCTTCATGAAATGGGCATTTGTCTGGCAATTGATGATTACGGAACTGGCTACTCAAGTCTAGCGTATTTAAAACGTTTCCCATTTGATCGACTTAAAATTGATCGATCATTTATTGATGGTATCCCAGATGATGCTGATGATATGAGCATTGTGCATACAACCATTATTCTGGCGAGACAATTGCGTTTAACGGTTATTGCCGAAGGCGTGGAAACCCAGGCACAGTGTGATTTTCTCAAGAAACATCAATGTGATGAAATTCAGGGCTATTTGTTCGCAAAACCAATGTCGAGTGAAGATGTCGAAAACCGGTTTGGATTCATCAACTCATCTTCGGCGTGATTTGAATTCTGGAGCGTTGTTTCATCCATCATTAGACGAAAATGAGGTGATCTTTAGCGCAATTGGCCAGGCCAATAAATAAAATGGCAAAAATTATAGTGGTTAACCACAGCTACGTAGCGGCCCAAAGGCTGATAAAAACTAAAACAGCAAAACCAGGACGATGCTATCAATGAATGACCGCAAGCGGTTTTTCCTGACGTTTAAGTGAATAATTCCGACGGTTCATGAATAACTGCACAGATTGATAGCACGAACAGGTCGATAGCTTAGTAGTTACAGACTGGTGAGATGCTTGTCAGATGCCCGACAACACGTAAGAATATGTTATGGATAAACCTCTTCTTGATTCATTTAGCGAATACGTAGACTTACTGCTCGACGCCATTTGTGCTGTGGATGAAGACAGCCGGATTATCTATATCAGCAATGGAGCGCATCGCGTTTTCGGCTATCCAGCCGAAGAATTGATAGGCAAAAGAATGCTGGATCTGCTTCATCCCGAAGATCATGATAAAACTCAGCAAAGTATTGATAGTGTTATGCAGGACAAACATGTCCTGGATTTTGAGAACCGCTATATACGAAAAGATGGTCAGGTTGTGCATCTGCTGTGGTCCACCAGCTGGTCAGACAAGCATAAAATGCGATTGGGCGTTGCCCGTGATATCACCCGTATTAAAGCCGCAGAGGAAATGCAAAATTCGCTGATTGCGATATCAGACACTGCGCACCGAACCAACGGCATCAAACAGATCTGCCAGCAAATTCTCTTTCATCTCGACTCTCATATCTCCATCGCGACCTTCGGTGTTGAAGTCTCGCCCATAAATGATTCTAAATGGCACACCATTTTTGAGAGTGTGGGCGGCTGCATGCATATGCTGAAAAATGAGGTGAAGCTTCGCATTGCCAGTGATAATCAAATCGCGCTCGAAAAAATTGATGACAAATTAATGTTACTGGTGCCGCTGGTGTTTGATGAAGAGTCTCACGGCATTATTGGCCTGGCTTTAATGGAACAAGATTATTCGCTGAATGAAAACGATAGAGCGTTATTGACCTTTACGGCATTACAGGTTGCCACTGCAATTGAACGCCATCAACGATTTGAACGACTACAACATCTGGCTTTATATGATGCATTAACCGGCTTGCCCAATCGGGAATTATTTCAGGATAGGGTGCAACGTTCATTATTAAGAGCCAAGCGTGAACAAAACCATTTTGCTCTGATGTACATGGACCTGGATAAATTCAAAGAGGCCAATGATACCTATGGCCACGCAGCCGGTGATCAACTGTTAAAAGAATCAGCAAGACGTATTACCGATTGTGTGCGAGAAACCGATACCGTCGTAAGATTTGGTGGAGACGAATTTGTCGTGCTGTTGGATACAGTGGAAAACCGCAAAGGTGCATTGGGAGTAGCCGAAAAAATCCGTTTGTCACTGTCAGAACCCTATGAATGGCAAGAACATGAAATAGAACTTTCTGTCAGTATTGGTATCGCTTTGTTTCCCGAACAGGGAGAGCAAATTACCCAACTTATCGCTGCCGCCGATGAAGCCATGTACAAAGCCAAAAAGCGTGGCAAAAACTGTATTCGTTGAACAGTTCAACGATTGTTTAAGTTGCCCCTGGAAGTGCGATTTTGTTTTATCCATTTCTCTTCGAACTCACTAATGGTGAGAGGGTAGGAGAAGAAATAACCCTGAGCATAATCACAGCCTAAGATTTTTAATTCATTCGCTGTTTCTTCATCTTCAACACCTTCAGCCAAGGTTTTCATACCAAAAATCTGTGCCGTTGAAATGATGGTTTTAACGATCGCCATATTTTTACTGTCATTGAGCATATTGCGGATATAGAACATATCGATTTTGAGAATGTCAGCCTCAATGTTTCGCAGGTAGCTGAGCGAAGAATGTCCCATCCCAAAATCATCAATCGCCAGAACAAAGTTTTCCTGTTTGAGTTTTTTAATGATTTCTATCGCAGTTTCGGGGTCATACATGATTCCGGTTTCGGTCAGTTCCAGCTCAAAATCCGTCGGGCTTAAACCTGATTGTTTTACCTCGGCAATAAATTCATCAATGAAAACCAAATCATCAATACTTTTAGCAGAAATATTGATTGCCATGCGAATCCCCTGATCCGTAAACAAAGTATGACCTTGTTTTTTCCAGGCGTTCAGGGCATTGGCCGTTAACTGTAAAACCAGTTTAGTGACCTCATTGATTAAACCGCGTTCTTCGGCAATAGGAATAAATACACCGGGGGGAACACTACCCAGAGTGTTGTCATCCCAGCGTAACAGTATTTCGGCACCGGTAAGTTGATGGGTCTGAGCATTAACTTGAGGTTGAATTCGGATAGAGAAACTATCGGGATCAAATTTCAGTGAATATTCAATCCGTTTCGCGATGAGGGAGCGGCGTTGGATTTCTTCGCCAAGTTTTACGTTAAAAAAGTAACTGGGTTGTGATTTTTCTTTAGCAATATCCAGGGCGATTGCGGCACCACGGGTAAGCGTTTCAAAGGTCTCTGCATCTTGTGGAAATAAAGCAATACCAGTTCGGGTATTCACCATGACTTTTGAGTCTGCAATCGTGAAAGGTGCCTTTAATGTATCCTGCAATCGTGCCACCATCATTGCTGCGGCATCGGCAGATTTCACTACCGCTGCCAAGGCAAAGACTTCACCATTGATTCTGGCAAGCGAATCAAATTCCCGATCAATTGCTCTTTGATCGATATCGAAATTTCTGTGGTCATCGCTAAAAACATAACGTATCAAGGTATCGGCACTTCTGATGGTACTGGCAATACGTCGGGCGACAGCGTGCAACAAATCATCTCCGGCGATATAACCAAGTGTTTCTTTCACATCTTCGTGATTGACCAAATCGAGGTAAACAACTGCGATGGTGTAGTTAAAGCGTTTAGAGAGTTCCAGCAGATGTTTGACACGATCACTAAACAGATTTTTGTTGGCAAGCCCGGTTAATTCATCAAAATACGCCAATTGTTTAATTCTATTTTCTTTGGCCCTTATTTCAGTCAAGTCGCGCCACACCACCTGAATGCAAGCCTCTCCATGAAAGATAACTGGGGTCAGGGTTACCTCGGTAGGTGTATTCTCACCATGGATGGTGTTTTGCAGCCATTCAAAGCGTTGATAGCCCTCAGTCAATGCTTTGGAAATATAATGTTTGGCAAGATTTTTACTGGATTCCCTACTTTGGTTTGCAGAAGAAATCTTTAATGGAGATAGACCGATCAAATCCTGACGTGATGACACGCCATAAAGCTTAACGGCGGCATCATTACATTCGGTAATGACCATATCTTTGTTAATGATCCCGATCGCATCAGCTGATTTTTGCAATAAAATCGCAATCTGTGTTTCATTTTGCTGACGTAATTCATCGTTTTCATGCAAAGTTTCGGTTAATTGATCACGTAGTTTCCGTGCCTCATAGAGGCTTTCCAAGGTTTCCAGAATGGGCGTCAGACGTTTTACTGTCTTCTCGGTGTAACCTTCTTCGGCATTTGCCAGCCCTATCATGCCGACAATATTGCCATTGTGATAGAAGGGGAGACCCAGATAGGAGTTCAATGTGGGATGCCCTTCGGGAACGCCCCCAGAACGGCTATCTGAATTTGGTGAGTTGGCAATAACCGGTTTACCGGTGGTCATAACGCTGCCAAGCAAGTTATGGTGGTTATGAAACTCCAGTCCATTAGCCTGATTGGATTCATACAACGCCCGGGTTTCATCATTCCATGCAATATTAGTCAGCGCTCGAAGCTTCAGGTATGGGGCATCATTCTCGTCATGTAGTACATCGCCAATCAAACCAAAAGCGCTATTGGTGAATTCGATGAGCTCGTTTAACAGCAACTCCAAAGCACTGTCATACGATGCATTCAGAATAAAAGCCTTTTGAATACGATCGATGGTTTGTTGCAGATTTAATTGATCCTCATATTTATCAGAAACTTCTTGTCTGGCAGCATGGATCGACTTATGACTTGCATACATGTATGCATCAAATGCCAGAGTAATATCTAATAAGGCAACTTTGTATAACGCGTTGATGGAGGGTTCAATTAAAGCGGGCGTTTGTGAGAGAATTTTAGCAATGTAATGGCAGGTCAGTTCTAGGTAAACGGCGTAAGAGCCAATGTACCACTGCGTTGTCAGACCCACTCGTTCATGGGCAATACCAACACGAATACGATCCTTGGCGTAATCCAGATCATATTCACCAGCAGTCAGTCTACGAAAATAAGTTTTTTGGGTGGATTGTAGTCGGGCTCGGACTTCAGGATCTGCCAGTAACTCCTGAGCAAAATCGAATGACATCAAATGGTCGTAAAATGCGTTAATCAGCTCGGTTTCATAGATCTGCAGGGGCACATGCAAGGCAAGAAGTAGCTCAATGTCTTCAGTACGTAGGCGGATCAAATCCTTGCGGTTGTGAAAACTCGTCTCATTGAGCGATATATGTCCAAATATATCTTCCATCGCGTGCATCATCCTTAACATCCATTTTTCTAAGAGCCGCTTTGCAGAGCTAAAGTTTCAACTTTTTAATCAATTGATGACTAATTTAGTCAACTATTTATGCGGTGTTTAAAATATACTGCTTTTACGTGAAAATGCATAATCCGCTATTGGGTCTGATTTCCCAGCGCCAGTTAGCGCTAGCCTATAATGCCCCTCCAACTTAGAACAGCAATGGCAACGCCGATAATGACACCTAACAAACCCAGAATTAAGTCACTGTATGGTTTGTCTTTTCTGGGGCCAGGGATCAATACAGACTAAGAGGGATTTTTCGGGTTGTAATAAATTTTGATATCACTATTAACTGGGTATTGATCGGCAAACTCTAGAGTTTCCGGGTACATCACCGTATAAAAGGCGGGTAATGTTCCAGTGTAGTTCTGGCCGTTAATTTGGTAGTTATATTCTACATTCAGCTTTTCAACTTCTTTTATTTGCCCACCTAAATTTCGTGAACCCCAAAGCAGCACTTCAGTCAGTTGTCCAGTAACGCTGGGCCAACGTTGGCTTGCCACTGCTTTCTGATAACTGGTCACAGAATGCTTTAACAAATAAATGCCAAATAGGGTTAACGCCGATCCTGCTAATAAAGCTATGTTCATTGCTTTAACTCTTTAATGTCAAACGCCATGCTCAGCCTGGATTTTTAATAAAAACATCATAAAAAATATAATGTTAATAACCGTAAGGCCTCGCATTAGCTTTTATCCAGATTGTTGTTAATTTTGTTCATGAATAACTACAACAATATCTTCAGCATCACTGAGGTTTACCGTGGTTTTATCGAGCCGTTCAGCACCTTGGGCCCAACTGCTTATCAGTTGTAATGAGAAAATATTTTTAAACTTTTATCTTTCCATGATTAATTGAGTAGCTCTCAGCTAATCCCCGTTGAGGGTATAAACGAATTTCCACTTCCACAAATTCACCCTTTAACAATTTTTTTTGAAAGGTAGCAATCCTTTATGGTCTGTGCAAATTTGCTAATCACCCTCTTTATATGCAATTGATAATGATTTAGATTAAGGTTAACATGTTGTGCTTTTAAAATTTAAATGGAGAAATTGATGCCACGGAAAAAGCTCTCACAACAAATGTTGTTTTTGTTACCAACGCTATCCTTATCGCTCGGGGTAATGGCCGATGAAGACGCTGTTAAACTGGACGAACTAACCATCACTTCAACCCGCTCTGACACACTGCTAAAAGATTCTCCACAGGTCGTTACCGTTATAAGCCAGGAAGAAATTCAGCAGCAAATGGAATTCTCCAGCGATACCTCTCAGGTGCTCAGCAGTTTGCTCCCATCTTTTTCTCCCAGCCGACAAAAATTGAGCAGTGCAGGGGAAACCTTTCGTGGTCGCTCTCCTCTGTTCCTGATAGATGGTGTTCCACAATCGAACCCATTAAGAGACTCTCAACGTGATGGGCACACCATTGATTTATCAATGGTTGAGCGTATTGAAGTGATTCATGGGGCAAGTGCCATTCATGGTTTGGGTGCTACCGGTGGCATTATAAATTTTATTACCAAGCGACCTACGGCCAATACACTAAAGCAACGTATGTCGGTTTCAACCACCATGCCGACCAACAAAATTGATGCTGAAACCATGGGCTATCGGGCTGATTACAGCTTGCTGGGAAGCCAGAATAATTGGGAATACAGTCTGGGCTTGAGTTATGAAACGCAAGGCCTGTATCTGGATGATGACGAGGATCCTATCGGCGTCGATAACACACAGGGTGATCTGATGGATTCACGCAGCTATGACGTCTTTGCCAAATTGGGTTACTGGTTTGATGATAATCAGAACCTGGAATTGTCCATCAACCGTTTCCAGTTGGAAGGGGATAATAACTACACCAGTGTCGATGGCAATTTGGCCAACGGTACCCCCACAACCTCCATTAATGCGACCCCAATGGGGGATGCACCGAGAAACCGGGTATTAACTACCAGCCTGACCTATAAAAACTTTGATTTGGCCGGAATGGAATTTACCGCCCAGGCTTATCAGCAGGAATTTGAAGCATTATTTGGTGTGACGGACTCCACAAGTTTTGTTGACCCGGTTCTGGCCCCGGAGGGTTTTGATCAATCACAAAATGAATCCGATAAAAACGGCGCCAAATTCACCTTAATGAAAGATGGCTTATTTGATGACAAGCTCAAACTAACAACCGGTATCGATATCCTTGAAGACACTACCGAACAGCGTTTAATGCTGACCGGTAGAAGTTATGTGCCAGAGACGCAATTCAAAAACTACGCACCCTTTATTCAAGCGCAATTCAAGCCAATGGAATCTGTAGTATTCAATACCGGTTTGCGTTACGAAAAAGCCAAGTTGAATGTCGATACCTATCAAACCGTGGCAAGTAAAAATGGTGTGACAGTGGAGGGCGGTAATCCTGAATTCAGTGAAACATTATTTAATATTGGTACGGTAGTCAGCCCAACCTCCTGGTTGAGCCTGTTTGCTAACTATTCTGAAGGTTTCGGTATGCCAGATGTAGGCCGGGTTTTACGTGGAATTGATACACCAGGACTGGACGTCGATAATTTTCTCGATTTAAAACCGATAGTGACAGAAAACAGTGAAATCGGCTTTCGTATTGATTGGCAGCAAGTCAACTTTGAAATCAGCTATTACCAATCAGATTCTGATTTGGGTTCCCGACTGCAACAAGTTGGTGATGATTTTTTCATCCAACGTGAAGAAACTGAAATTACTGGTGTAGAAACGACTTTGGGGTATCAAGTAAATAAAGCCAACCATCTGCAACTCAGTTATTCACATATCAATGGTCGCTCAGATAGTGATGGGGACGGTAAAGTAGATAGAGATCTGACCGGTGCTGATATTCCACCAAATCGTTTAATCGCCAGCTGGTCAGCAAACTGGTCACCTAAAGTGAGCTCTTTTCTCCAGGCAAGTCATAACTTCACTCGCCGGTTTGATGAGAACCCGGAACTGGATTTCGACAGCTACACTCTGGTCGATGCTTCAGTCGGCTATAAACTACCAGCTGGTAAACTCAACCTGGCGTTTGCTAATCTGTTGAATAAAGATTACTTCACCTATTATTCACAGTCTGCACAGGCCAATCCAACCCGTTATTTTAAAGGTCGTGGCCGAACTGTAACGTTGGGTTACTCACTGGATTTTTAACAGCAGATTATCTTGTGCTTCGTGCCTTAGCACCGACTTACCATAAACGCTCGTTCCCACGCTCTTGTGTGGGAACGCGCTTATACAAAAAATTCCAAACCTATTTAAGTCACTAAACTATTTAATCAGGAATCTCTGCTTCAACCAGCTTGGCAAGTTGTTCAAGTGATTCTTGCCATCCCAGATAACACATTTCAACTGGAATGACCGCTGGAATACCTTCCTGAACAATACTCAATTCCGTTCCACAACTCACTGATTTTAAGTCGATTGAAACCTCCATTTCACCGGGAAGATTTTCGTCATCAAAACGATCCGTGTGGCGAATACGTTCATTAACCACAAGCTCTACAAATTCGACAGTGAAAGTATGACTGTTGCCAGTACCGAAGTTTGTGAAAGACATCCTGTAGCCACCACCAGCGCGAACATCAATTTCATGGACCGTCCCAATAAACCCATAGGGAGGGAGCCAATATTCTAAAGCGCTTTTCTCTGTAAATGCCTTATAAACTCGCTCGGCTGGAGCTCGCAAAACTCGGTGTAATCGAACTGTACCTGTTTCATTCAACATAACAATATCCTTAATTTTGATTTATTCAGATTAGGAATAAATCAGTTAGTAGCTGTAGTGGAACAGAATTTCCAAATTGAAGCTTTGGAAGACCTCTGTCTCTACTGGATTGTCGAACGAGACTTCACGAGATCGACACTGTGGGGAAAAATTACTACATAGGGGAAGGATATAAAAAGACTGAGTTGGCTAATCCACTGATTTTCAATAACAATATTTACAATTCATATATAAATTTATAGTTATTGAAATGCAGCAAGTTTTTACACTATTTCACATAAGTTTTATTTGAATAAAGAATGCATGGTGGGGCGCAAAACGAATGATGATATTTCCGGAAGCAGCTGGCGCCTGCCGGCTGATAGTCGTCGATCCAATCAACCAGCATGCGCTTGTCGGTTTATAAAAACGGCTGATAATGGAAAATTCTGAACTGAAACCTGTTTACATTATTGCAGGATGTTCTTCTAATTCAGTGAAAAGGGTATTTATTATTATTCTTTGCTGTGCTTTCAAGGCTGCCATCAATTCTGCATCGCGATGATATACATCGGGTCTGAATTCCAACCGACCATCGTCTAATGCCTCAGCTGTCCAGTAGTCCATCAAGATCGGTACGCTGGCAGGCAAGGGGATATTGCGTGTCTGTTTATTAAGCAAGGCATCGTTTATTGCGTTTTGGGTTTTCTGACTTGCACCAACGAAAAGTTTGTCCGCCAGTTGTTTGGCCGCTTCTACACGTACACAGCCGGAGCTAGAGGTACGCTTGTGGCTGGCAAACAGACTTTGATAGGGAGTGTCATGCAGGAATACGGAAAAAGGGTTGGGAAAACGGAAGACCACCAGACCAAGCGCATTGCTTGGCCCCGGATCCTGACGAAGCTTAATAGGACCTGGGTTTTGCCAGTCAATAGTGGCAGGATTTAATTCACGTCCATCCCGATCCAGTACTCTGAGTCGATTTTTGGCTAGATACGCTATGCTCCGCCGAATCTCGGGCAGCTTGTCTTGACGGTAAATGGTGGGGGGCACTGTCCAAGTGGGACTGAAGGTGAGGTGGGTTATGGAGGATCGAAGGGTGGGGGTAGGGCGGCGGGCAGTCCCAA
>NZ_DFTU01000048.1:71904-72355 GCF_002379485.1 Methylophaga sp. UBA4204
CGGGCGGCGGGCAGTCCCAACCTGCACCCTCCCTTGCCAGCCGATTTCCCCCTCATGAGTATAGGTAGCCTTTGCCCCGGCAATGTCAACCAGCAAAAGGGTGGGTGAGATTTCCCGCGCTAGCCAGCGCATACGCTCAAGGTTGATCTGTAACTGCTCCTCACGATAATTACGTGACAGATTAAGAGCGGCCAGCGTCTCGGGCCCCACAACTCCGTCTACCTTTAGGCGATGACGGGCCTGAAAATCCTTTACCATTTCCACCAGTTCTGCATCGTAGTGATTAGCGCTATAAAAATGACGAACATTTTGCTGATCGACGCCATTGATCAGTGATGCCAATCGTTGGTGGAGAATAGATACTCTGACATCCTCCATGCCGGGTTTCAGCAGGGGGCCAGGTGGTACGATAGGCCAACTTACCTCTCTATGTAGCTCGTGCCAGTTCTTG
>NZ_DFTU01000048.1:72541-83239 GCF_002379485.1 Methylophaga sp. UBA4204
ATTCGACCCCGCTGCTTTTATCCTCAACGAGTCGCCAGAGGGGGGCAATATCTGAACGATCGAGTAAACCATACTGCAAGTGGTAGAGCGCTGCCAGATAGGCCGTAGACGCCAATAGATCGCGGCAGGCAAAGGTTTCGCCATCTGCACTGCTGATTGATCGCCATTCTTCCAGCTGCAAGAGGCCATACATCTTTGGATCCAGGCCATCCCATTTTACATCCGCAAGGGCAGCAAGCAAGCCATCATAGCGCTCAATATCCGACCACAGTGGAGCTGAGAAACTGTTACCGTATAAACTTTGCAGCCAGACCGCCTGGTACTGTGACTTGCTAGAATCCGGGACACGACAAAGTCCGCCGTCAGACATAATCGGAGCAAGATCGCTGGCAAAATCTCCTAGTGAATTATTAACCGCCAACACCTGACAGGACCATACCGAAATGGCGAAAAAGCATGCAGTTAAAGCACACCACTTTGGTAACAAAATGTACAACCTTCTTGCTCCCTTCTCCAAGCCTGTTAGAATCCCCCCTAACCATAACATTGTTAATTCGGGATGCGAACGAATTGTGCTGTTCGCACCATTATTGCGGTTCTGACATATTGACTCAGCCCTGATAGGGGGCACCAGAGCACTATTAGGGGAAAACATTGATGCACAAGCCCTCATCCCGGCGCCATACGACAGCTTTTATCTTTAGCCTGATGCTGCTCCTTTCCGTTCCATCTCTTGCCGCAGATAAAGCCCCAATGCTTTCGCCACTTACGGAAGACTTGGCCATTCAGGCCCCCAACATGAATCGAGCCGTACTGGACAAAGCCATTTCCGCGATGAGGTGTGCGGTCAATCATGGTGCTGACCAGGCGGACCGACTGGCGGTCATCGATTTTTCTTTACCTTCAACCGAACCACGCTTGTGGATATTTGATTTGAACAGCCGTTCACTGATTCTCGAGGAGCTGGTGGCCCATGGTCGCAACTCAGGTGACAATGTAGCGACCAAATTTTCCAATGAACAAGGCAGCCATCAGTCCAGCATCGGTCTGTTCCGGGCTTCAGAGAGCTATATAGGCCGGCACGGTTATTCCCTGCGTATGGATGGCTTGGAACCTGGTATCAATGATCGCGCTCGAGAACGGGCAATCGTTATTCACGGTGCTGACTACGTGAACAATCAATGGATCAAACGGCATGGCCGCATCGGCCGAAGCCATGGATGCCCTGCAGTAAGCCGGGATGTTGCCGATCAGGTGGTGGATACACTTAAAGACGGCCAGTTTGTCTTTTCTTATTACCCTGATGATCATTGGCTTGCGACTTCCCCTTATCTCAACTGTCAACCCAAACGGGTGGCGGCAATTCTGCCACCAATCAACAATAAGGGTAGTTGATAGAGTCATCAGCGCGCACAAAACCAGTTTACTTGTGTACAAGCGATAACCAGTCCTGATGTCCTAAACCGTGTCATAAAGTTAGTGCTGAGATGATGTATTGTTAATGCTTCAACTTACCCCTTGATTTTCATAAAATTTAGAGTAAGCACGCATTGTTTCAATGTTCTTAATGCACTTATTAAATAAGTTTTACGCTACCAACATAATTAACCATCCAGCATTAATTACAAACCGAGTGTGTAATTCACATAAGCAGTGGCTGAGCCAGTACTTTGAAAAGGTAATTGTTGGTAGTAAAAATCTACTGCAATTCGTTGATTACTGGCGGGGCTGAAATAAGCACCAATGCTTGCCACAGGACGCGTGCGATTAAGACTGTCGTTAAAATTTTCACTGGTTAAGCCACTGACGCCCGTCGCTGTTAAATCATCTACGGAGTGAGAAAGGTCGTGTTCAATACCCACGCTACCAGTCAGATTCACTTTGTCTGTCAGTTTTTGATTGAGCTTCATACCCACTAAAGCAACGGTTGAACGGTCTTCAAGAGCGGCATAGGTCAAAGGCGAAAAGATAGAACCTTCTTCTGTATAGGCATCCTGTTTGATTCGGGTATAACGTAAAGCGGCATATGGCCTGACTAAGGTTCTCGCTTCATTCACCAGAAAGCTATAACTTAATTCACCCACATAGCTTTGGGTATTGATGGACGTGTCACCAACACCGGCTTCTGAGGTATTCATGATCTCGCGAGTAGTTGTTAAATTTTTATCCTGATAAGCATTGGCAATTTTAAATTGATAGCCCAAGTGGTCTGCATTTTGGTTCCAGACGATAAATATTCCCATCAGTGGATTTGCATTTGAAATATCCACACTTGCGACGGTGTTGGTATTGAGATTGTGATTTAAAAAGCCCCCAAAGCGCAGGGTAGGTGTAGCTTTATAACCTGCAACTATGACCGCAGAAGTCTCATGCGTGCTGGGATTATCCACATAGGTCTGTTGGCCACCCACAGAGACACAAAAACCTCTGGTATCAAACAAATCACAGTCGTAAGTATTCATGTTGGCAAAGTTTGTAGCGATAAGCTGCTGTGAAAATCCGCCGCGTAGGTCTGATGCTAGAGATTGAACAGAGGCTTGGGTATCAACAACAGATGGGCCTGCAAAAACAAATAATAAATCCCAGGCATTTAACAAGCTTTCATTTGCCACCAGACTGTAGTTAAAACGACCATAAGTGCCAGTGGTATCTGAAATATTGTTGAGGGTCGGAAAATCCTGCAAAACTTCCAGGTATCTTCCCTCAGATACAACAGAAGCATCCACCCCGGAAACAAGTGTTGTGCCCAAATTACCGTATATGTTGAACGCCATATTTCCATTGTTTGCAGCGGAAATTTGAATATTACCGGGTGCGAAACTTAAAGCTGAGAACTGACCATATTGCGTTGGACTTTTAATAATGATGTTGTAATTTTCAGGTAAGTTACCACGAATATTTAAGGGACCAGTCGTATGCGAACCTTGTAAGTTATTAAGGTTCTTTATCGAGGCACTTCCATTTCCGATGCTGGCAAATCCACCTGTAATACTGCCAATGTTAGTTAAAGAGGTGATTGTTGATTGATTACTAATGCCGTATCTGACCACACCAGTGATTTGACCAAAGTTAGCGACATCAACGTTCCCGCCTGGTTTGTTCCACAAACCCCATTGGTTATACGTATAAATTGACCCGTAATTGACCAGTTTGGCTGATGTTGATGTTTCCAAAATAACCACTGACCGACCAGTCACACCTTTCTGCGCATCATTTGAAACCGTTACCCCTGAAGCAATAGTGACATCCGCCCCGGTATCAAGGGTTAGTCCTTTTATATTGCCCCCATTACAACTGGCTGTCACTTCCAGGGTAGTTGTGACTGTCACGCCGCCATTACACTGGGCAAAAGCAGGTCGGGTAAACAATACCAATAAGATGGAAATAATTAACTTCAACTCTGTTACTCCTTAATACTGCAAATTTTTTGGTTGATCAGCGAAAAGTAAAACTACGTTTTTTTATTGAGGTTACTAATTGCTTAGAGTCGAAGTTGATATGTAACTTATTATTTCAATTGATTAAATTTATTTTGCTAAATGCCTTTGGATTTCATTCTTGAGCACTTCAATTACGGCACTCAGACCAAGGCTTTAGGAATTTTTTACAGGTTATCACTTTTTAAATAACGTGGTTAAATTGTTTATAAAGTATTACAAATTCCTCATAAATAATAATTGAAAAAGAGAAAAATTCCTTTTTCAATTATCTTGTAACTCAAAAATATAATTAATGCATATAGAGAAAGATAAATATTAATAGCCATGTTTATATTTTTATCTTATAAATAGAAATCAAAGCCAATCCATTCGTTGAAGATAAATTTGAGTGATAGGGGTAAAAACCATCCCTAAATTTTTCTGAACGATTTACACAACTACTGTCAAAACATTAACTGATTAATCAATCAGAGGAGTTATTTTGTCGATTAAGGATATACGTCCACTGCTGTTTGGTGTGCTCACCATTTCATTAATCCCTGCCTGCTCAAGCGAGTCTCAACGGGCCAACCAAGACCTGGCAGCACCATCTGAAAGTGGTGTCTTACACGTTGCTACACGTAACGGTTCAACTACGTATTATTTAGACCGTCATGAAAATCCTGCCGGACCTGAATATGCGTTGATAACAGATTATGCTGCCGCACGTGGTTGGGAAGTGGAGTGGACAATGTATGACTCCACCTCAGCGGTAATCAAAGCACTCGACAATGCTTCAGTACATCTGGCCGCAGCAGGCCTTACCTTTAACACTCTTCGTAATGCAAGATACGCTAAAGGCCCAGCACATACCGATGTGACCGAACAACTGGTTTGTCATCGGGAACTGAGTCCATTACCTAATTCATAAGATGGCTTAAGCGATTTTGAGATTGTGGTGACGGAGGATTCCAGCTACGTAGCTACTCTCAAAGAAATTAATGCTGATTATGCTGACCTACAGTTTCGTGAAGATTCACGAACCAGTGAGTTGATACTGGCCGCGGTGGCAGAAAAAAGCATCCAATGCTCAGTGGCTGATGCCAATATCGTCAATATTATGCAACGGCATTTTCCCTATCTGGAAGTTGCCATGGACCTCACCGATGGTCGTAATCTCGGCTGGTATGCACCTAATAAATTCAGAGACATTGCTAACGATGCGCATGAGTGGATGAACAGCAGTGAAGGTGATGAAGCCATTGGTCGGATGGAAAGTCGTTATTACAGCTATATCAGTGAGTTTGATTTCGTTGATTTACGTGCGCTCAATCGTAGTATTGATAAACGCCTGAAACGTTATATCGATGAATTCGAAACAGCAGAAGAAAGCACTGGCATGCCTGCAGATCTGCTGGCTGCCCTGGCGTATCAGGAATCAAACTGGAATCCCAAAGCGGTATCTCCAACGGGAGTGCGTGGCATCATGATGCTCACCCAGGCAACAGCCGAAGAACTGGGCGTGGAAGATCGCACTGATCCTGAAGAAGCTATCGATGGTGGCGCCCGCTATCTTGCTGATCGCCATCAACGCTTACCTGAATCAATTCCCGAGCCCGATCGAACTTACCTGGCACTTGCCAGCTACAACATTGGTCGAGGACATTTATTAGATGCCCGGCAGCTGGCCCGTGAATTAGGTAAAAACCCGGATTCCTGGTCAGATATGCGTGAGATCCTGCCACTGAAAGCGGACAAACGATATTACCCCAGCACCCGTTATGGTTACGCTCGAGGTTATGAACCTGTTCATTTTGTGCAACGTATTCGTAACTATCGTGATGTGATTAAGCCGGTTTTTACAGATTAACATCACAAAGAAAACGGGTAGGTTGGGTTGAGTTTACGAAATCCAACAATTAGATAACGTTGCGTCATTTATGAAGTGTTGGGTTTCATGCTTCAACCCAACCTACGGGATTTGTCTCTTTATATTGTTGATCGTTTGATGTATCCGTCAATTTACGTTCAAAACCATGTAACTAATGACGACATACCGCAGAAATTTACCTGCAGTAACCAATATAAGAAACCACTTTAAGCGAACTCGCAAAACACCAGCCATAACGGTTAATGGGTCACCGATTATTGGAACCCAAGCAAAACACAACGAAAACATGCCGTATTTAACAAAACGCTGTTCTGCTCGCACGAAATCATCTTCCGACATCCTTAACCATTTTTTGACCACAACCAAGCTAGCCCAGTAACCTAGAGCATAGTTTGTGAGTGAACCCAAAACATTTCCTGTTGTTGCAATGATGACTAGCGTAGTGGGGGATAAACCATTCAGCAATAAAGCACTCAAAACAATTTCTGAGCTTAAAGGTAAAATCGTCGCGGCTAAAAATGCAGAGATAAAAAGACCAATATGTCCGAGTTCTGATAAATATTCCATGATGCTCATTGTCTGTAGCACGGATAAAAATTGAAATAAATGGGATCAGTTACCATTGATAGTTGTGAAGTAAATTTCAATCGACTCTGACCCTATTGATTCCTTGATTTTCAGAGTAACAAGTAAACTTTTCAAGTTGGCTGACCCCTTGAACCCTTGGCCTGAGCCCAGTTCACCAGCTTAACAAACAGACCTTTCAGTTCTGACTGCAATGCAGCAGCACGGGCAGCAGAATATGGAGCAGGAGAGTCACCTTGAACTTCGTGCATGTAGCTTTGCTGAGCTATTTCCAACTGCAACCCGTGAACCTGACTGGAAGGCTGGCCATAATTGCGGGTTATCCAGCCACCTTTAAACCGACCGTTATGCACGAAAGAAAAATTACCACCGGATAAATGCTTTTCGACCAGAAGGGCAAGGTCTGGTGCGCAGCTTCGACCACTATTCGTACCCAGGTTCAAGTCGGGCAAAGTGCCGTCGAACAGTCGCGGACATTGTGAACGAATCGAGTGGGCGTCAAACAGAATGACAATGTCGTGATCCAGCAACAACCGGTCCAACTGCCCCCGAATAGCGGCATGGTAGGGTTCAAAATACTGCTTTTTACGACGTTCAACCTCTGCGTCGTCAATAGGCGCTGAATACAGCGGCTGTCCATCAAAACGGGTTGTTGGGCAAAGCTCTGTGGTGGCCTGGCCAGGGTACAATGACTGACCGGAAGGATCGCGGTTTACATCGACCACGCAGCGGGAAATAGCAGTACGAACGGTGGATATTCCCATTGAGCTGACAAAATCGTACAACTGGTGCACATACCAGTCGGTATCTGTCAGGGCTTGTTCGGTCGAACAGGCAAGCTGTGATTGGATAGCATCGGGTATTTTCGTTCCGGTATGCGGTAGGCTCATCAGTATGGGGGCGCTGCCCTGATTGATTTCCAGCCATTCGGTTGTCATCATTGAAGCTCCAAAATAAAAATTTGAGTTTTGGCCTTTCTCAGTCCGTTAGCCAAAGGAGGTAAAAAACCGTGTTACCAAATCGTAAAAACAAGTTGGCTGACCCCTTGATATCTCAATATCACCAGAACTATGATTTAGCTCACTCTTGGCCGGTGTTGCCAGTTTTGCACTCCGACCATATTGATCTGCATTAGCAGGTGATGTGAACTTCAATTGAATTTTTAAGTTGGCTGACTGATTTATCCCTAAAGTAATACTGCTCCCTACAGCTTAAATAGGCTCTCAAAGAGTGCCTGCAGCTTATTGTGTCCCAGACTATTCATTAGCGCTACGTTTCGTATTGGAACTTGATCGACATCAGGATATTCCACAATAGCTCGCTCAAGACTCGCCTCCCGAATAAGATGCAACAAGGGGTAAGGAGATCGGTTTGTATAATTCTCTGCATCGTCCGGATTTGTTCCACCAAATTGGTAATCTGGATGAAAACTGGCGATCTGATAGGTACCTTCCAGTCCCATTTCCAAAAGGAGGTTATCGGCATTACTCAAAAACTGATTGTAGTCATAAAAGTCCTGCAATACATTTGAGTGAATCAGCAGCGTAGTTTCAACTGACGGATCACTATTGAGCAGTTCCAGCTCGTCTTGCAGTGACTTCAACAATTGGTCTTCCGTTATCGCTCTTGTGGTAGCAAAGCGCACCCGATTGTTCAGCATCTCATGCTTAGCAAATGGGCATAGATTCATTTCCATCACAAAAGTGTTAACCCACTGCCGAACCGATAGAACAATTTCCTCGTCATTTCGGATCTCACTTGGTCGTGATAATTTCTTCATTCGTTTTTCATACATCGTCACCCAAAATCAAACACTCTGACCCTATTGATCGAGCCTGTAATGAATTTCAACGGCTTGTTATAAGCCATCCCTCTGCTTGATATGACCTTGTGTGTCAGTTGGTATTAAATCAGCGTATAGTTGCTCTAGTTCTTTTGGCTTCGTGATTAATTCTTCAGCGATGAAATTCAAAATACCAAACAACTTCTGAGCAATTTCAGAATTATCATCAAAGTTTATTTGTCCTGGGTGGACAGCGTTATTTCCTACAACCCTGAGAAGGTCAAGCGCCTGCTGAATCTTAGGGCTAAGACCTTCAGCAACCAAATCCTTAATGTCGCTATTTATATTCTTCCCGCTCTTCCCAACCTGTTCCAATAATTTTTGTAAAGCGAGCCGAAGCAAAGCAGTAGCTCCTTTTGGGGAATCAATAAGAATTTTAGAAGCCTCAATGTAAAGTGATTTTATATCATCATTTAGATCAGCATTTGGTGGCGGTAAAGTTGTTTTCTTGGGGTAAACAATTTCTTTATTAACCCATAATGTAAAACCATCACAAGAAGAACAGGTCGCTACTGCGAAGCCATCAGGGACAAATTTGTAGAAACTTCTTTTAAAATTATTATCAATTTCCTGTAAAAACCTGACGATTCTTTCTTGCGTATAGTCATCAATACTTGATCTATAGTTCAGATACAGATGGCTAAGAATGCCGGTGGCTGTAGTGCTAGCATTGTTAGCCGTAAACCACTCTTGAGTAGCAACTGTATTACAGTGGGGGCATTGATACTTCTTACTTCCGTACTCAGGTATCATTAAAAACTCCGATCATTGACAGTACATAACGCCCGCGTAAAGCGCGCGAGGTACGAGAGTAGATATTGCCGCGTTTGTTATGAATCATTTTCCTCAACCTCCAAGAATGTGCTCCCAATATCCTCTTGATACCCGTCAATTATTGTCATGAGAACGATGTGGTCTAACGTTGGCTCGAGCATTAATAGTGTGCAGGTTATTTGACTTAAACTAATGGCGGTTGCATGCGCAGGGTCTGTCATTCCTGAATTACTCTGCCCAACCAGTAGGACATCTTCTTTTGCCTCACACAGACCAAGACGATTTCTCATTCCTTTTGAGCCCGAATGTACGTTCTGACTGGCCCACTTATAGTAGGGGCGCATATGATCCAAACCAACATCCTTTTCTATTGCCGTAAATCCTACACGACTATGTTTAGGGAATATGTTTGAGGCCCAGCCGTAGTGATCTCCAAACTTTTTCCCATAACGCGCAATCACTTTATCGTATTCTACTTTGCAGCTCTCTATTTCCTCTGGGGAGGCAGCCTTTTCCTGGAGCCGATCTTCGTACTTTTTGTGCTCAAGCATTCCATCGTAAGAATCAACAATGTCATGGAAATAAAATCTCTCAGCACACTCTTGACCATGTTTAGCTATAAACATGCCCGTCGCATTTACTTCATGAAGCGCTCTCCACCTTGCGTGAGCGGCATCAGCAAAACCTGATTTAAGAAGACACAAGATTTCTTGAGCGATATGGCACGCTCTGGCATGATGCCGAACAACAATATCAAAGACTAAATCATTGCTATCTACAGCAGTTGCTCGATAGGATGAATTAAAATCCTCCCCAGCTTCAGTACAAATTACAATGTGGGTTTCTAGCAAATCAAACGCTTTTGACCAACGCTTTATATTACGCTTTTCGAAACCGCTCGCTAGCGTTCTATGTTCCTTAAGCATCTTCTTTGCTGATTTCTGAAGAGTGCTTTTCATCAAGCGTACGGCTTCTGGTGTTACGTCAGCTATTAACTGCTCAATATCAATATCTTCTGCCAGCTCTGGATTGCCCTCTAGCATGTCATTGAGTGTTTTTAAAAAATGCTGCTGTAAATCTTCCACTCAACTTTCCTTATGACTCATAACGCCCAAAGCAGCGGCGCGCATTAGCGCGTCCAGCCCGCAGAGCGATGCTGCCTTTGCTTGTTAGGTGATTAATCACCGTTTTGCTCACGCCAGACATCAATTGCATCCAGTGATTGCCCTGAATATTGCTCGTATACATAGCGCTCTTTTACTTAGATGGGCTTGTTTTTAGATATGGGAGTTGAATAATCAATTGCATTAGCTAATTCATTGAGATATTCGCGACCCTTCTATTTATAGGGGAAATCTCTTCCTCATTAAGGAACATCATAAAGTCGTAGCCCACAAAACTATGCGAACAGTTCACATCAAAAAGAAACCGTCCTTCCTCTTCGAATAAGAACCATGAACTTTTTTTCTTCATCGATGACTTTCATATACACCTAACAGTATGTTGATAAGGCCGTTGGCTTCATAATAATTATTAGCAGGCGGCCATCTAATTCTGAGCCATCTGACATGAATTATCTAAATATCTGAATAATCAAAGGAAAAAGGTCCGAAATAGATGAAATAAAATGGCCAATTAAAAATTCACTTTTCATACTGCCTCTTCAACAAAACATACAAAGCCCCAGTTCCACCATCTTCAATCGTTGCACTGCAAAACGCTAACACGGCATCACTTTGTCTGAGCCAGTGATTGAGTTTGCTTTTTAACACCGGTTTGTTATCGCGTGATCCCCAGCCTTTGCCGTGAATGATTCGTACGCATCTAATCTTTTCTTGCTGACATTGTTCGAGAAAATGGGAGAGGGTGGGTTCAGCTTTGGCGAGGGTGAGGCCGTGTAAATCGAGTTCGGCTTCGAGATGCACTTTGCCGTTTTTGAGTTTGGCGAATTGACGGTTTTGAATGCCGTCGCCACGGTATTCGAGATATTCTTCATTGCCGACTGTTTCGGGAGCGAACAGGCTGGAAAACTCGCTGGTGTCATGGGTGAGTTCGGCTGCGGAGGGTTTTCTGACCGTTGGCGGCGGCGGTGGTTTTCGATGCACCAGGCGGTCATGTTTTATCGGCTCGGCGGCGCTCATTTCATTGCGAAACAAGGGAAAATCGTCGTCATCATTTTTTTTTTT
>NZ_DFTU01000017.1:0-3471 GCF_002379485.1 Methylophaga sp. UBA4204
TCCGATAAACCCGGTACGATTCACGATTACATTGCCGATCATCTTTCATTCATCCATAATTGTGAAGTTCATCATATAAATAAAGTATTTAATATGAATAAAAAAATGGCACTATCATCCCTCTCTTTTATTGCTCATTTTAAGATTTGAGTGTAAAAAAATCTATGCAGCCTCAAAAAAATGAAAAATACGAATTTTTATATAAATATGCTCGTGCTGCATTTGACGATGAGCTTCAGCGGTTTCGTAATCTAGAAGATAAAGCTTCTAAATTTTTAAGCCTTTTTTCATTAGTCATTGTTGGATATACATTATTAATTGAATCCAACGCAGGTGAAATATTGAACCTTAATAATTTTATATCTTGGCTTGTCTTCATTTCGGTATGTTTCACGTACTTGGCTTTTTTGACTTCATGGAGCTTTCTATTCAGAGCCATGAAATTTATAGAAATGCAAAGGTTGCCTTTAGATGAAAAATTCTTGGAAACTTATGAACCACTTGATCTAACTAGTATTCAATATGTTTTAACAAAAGCTTCGAGTAATTGTCTGAGTAAAGCTCGTGCTGGTAATAAAACAAAATCAGACTTATTAATTAAAGCGTATAAAGATATCGGAATATCCATGTGGGCACTATCCATATCGATTATTTTGATGGTAATAGAGAAATTTATTTAAACCACCTGGAGCAAAAAATGTCTGAAGAAGAAAATTTAAAAGTAGAGGCCCCACCCGAGCCGGTCAGAGATACACCTGTTCCGGATACAGTATCTGTACAAGATGGTTATACCATTCCGAGCGATAAAGGTACTGAGATGATAAATGAAGGAATCAAAAAAGAATAAGTTAGACTGAATGTTTTATTTATCGCCCTTTTTAGGGCGATAAATAACTTTCAGCCATATATTAATTTTCTGATTTTTGACTCCTCCCCATCCTGCACCACCCTAGGCCAACGACTATGGATCTGAGCATCTTCCGGTTCCGGTTCCAGCGTCACCACATACACCCTCTTCTCATTCCCATCCCTCGCCACTAGGCCCTGGATATACTGGCCCTTTTGTAAATCGTACCAGTGGCTATGCCCTTCCAAATCTTTCTCCATAAAACTCAGCACAGGGATCTTTACTGGTTTGGGGAAATACCGCTCCCACACACCGCCATAGATGGATTCAATCTTTGCCCAGCCAGTGACCGGTAAATTACCTGGTTGCTTTAATCGTCGGCCCCAGGGTAATAATTCAATTGAGCCATCTATTTTTAATACCGGCAACATAGCTTTGGGGTTGGGGAAGTACATCCGCATGTATTCATCCCCATATTGAAAGTGAGCTCCACCGCACATCAGATCGTTTTCCTATGGCCAGTAGGTTTCCAAGCCGGGGCAATGACATTCGGCATTTCACTACGGCCCATCACTGGCATTGGCGCCACGGTAAATTCACCATAGCGTTCATTAATCTTATCGACTGCCTGGTTAATTTTCTCGCGCTTCAGCTGATGCTTAGTATCCAAAAACATATCCTGCTGCCGGCACTCAGTTGGGTTTAACGCGGTGATTTGCACCTGCCGGGCTTCCTGGCCAACCCAATGCTTTTGCATAAATTGCCGCCCGAGGTCATAAATGATCTGACCATCATCGGTGGTGTTATCCAGTTTTATTTTGGTGCCCAGCCAACCTTCTTCGGTTTTGATACCTATAAAAAAATGATTTGATTGAAAATTATGCCGGCGCAATCGGGTGCCGACCTTTTCAGCCATGTGCTGCAGGTAAATTAATACGGTCCTTAAATCTCGGGTACCAGGTGGCATGACTTTGCCGTGCCCTACTGTTTAGGTGCTTTCACCACCGTGGTGATGGGTTCCGGATCTTTGCCCTGGGCCATCAACCAAATGCGCCGGCCAGGGTTACCAAAACGTTTGGCCAGAATGCCGATTGGCAGCTTTTTCATATCACCGCATTTGTATACGCCATATTTATTTAAAAAGCCGCCGATCCCCCTCGCAATACCACTGAGCTCCGTTACCGGTTCATTGGCCAGCCTGGCTTCTGCTTCCCATGGCGCGATCACGGTTAGCCCATCAGGCTTGACCAGTTTAGCTGCGAATTTGGCAGTCGTTCTATCACCACTCACACCCACGCTGCAGGTGAGCCCAGATGCATCACTCACCGTTTTTTTCACCAGTTTCGCGATCGTTTCAGGTGAGCCCCACAAACTCTGACACATGGTGACATCCAAAAAGGCTTCATCCACCGAGTAGATTTCTAGGTCCGGTGTAATCTTCTCCAATGCCTGCATAATCTGAGTGGATTTCTCTACATATCGATGTGGCCGGCCAGGTGCTTGAATCAAATCAGGGCAAAGCTCTCTTGCTTCTTTCAGACGCATACCGGTTTTCACGCCATACGCCCTGGCTTCGTATGATGAGGTAATGATCGTGCTGCCTAATTTGCCATTGGTAATAGCCACAGGCCGATTACGCCAAAATGGATTGTCCTGTTGCTCAACTTGGGCAAAGAAACAGTTCATATCCACTAAGATAATTACGCGGTCCCAAAAATTTTCACTGGTAGCTTTCATCTCATTAAGGGTAGGTACGTAAGAGACCAACCATCACACCTTGAATACTTAACCTTTTCGTTTCTAATGTGACCGGTTCAAACGCGTCATTTGCTGGCACCAAAGTGACAGTATCGTCTTGATTGATAAATAACGTTTTAAGCGTCGCATCATACCCATCCACTAAAGCAACTATGATGTCCCCATGTTTGGCTTGTCTAGTCGTTTCAACAACAACATAGTCCCCTGACATGATCCCTTTGTCTTTCATGGACTCACCGCTGACTTTGAGTACATAGCGTCCTTTACCTTTGAACAGGATGCTGACGTCAATTTCCGTTTCATCTGCAATGGCTTCAATAAGCCTGCCAGCAGCTATTCTCCCCAACATTGGTAACGTCACCGATGACGTTAGGTCTTCATCTTCAACAAGTTGCAGTCCACGAGTACGCATTGGAAGGTTTTTTAAATGTCCAGCATCAATCAATGCTTGTATATGTTTGTGTGTTGAACCACTGGAGCTAATACCCAGCCCTTTGGCTATTTCATGTACCAGCGGTCCTTCATTGTTTTTGTAAATGTAGTGTCGAATAAAGTTGAGTGTATCTTTTTGTCTTTTAGTAAGCATAATCCACCCATAGAGAATACAGAAAGAACAAAATTAGAACATAGTCAGAACAAAGTTGCTTTAGATTTAAGTGAATTAAATACGGGAGTTTGATATTAAGCGCTTTGGCAAGGGCTCCATTTACGACTCAGATCCAACCTGAGCTACTAAGTTGCGCAGTAAGATAAAATGAGGAGGATGATGAATCTGAGATAATAAATAAGTGATGATCCCGTTTCATTATTGGGAGCAGATAACGTTGCCCATTTCACTCTTTACGGGACTGTAAAAAATTCTGTGT
>NZ_DFTU01000007.1:0-2652 GCF_002379485.1 Methylophaga sp. UBA4204
GGGTGAAGCCGAGCCCGTCGCCGTACAAATTGCCGGAGGTGATCCGGAAATGATGGCCGAGGCCGCGCGCCTCAATGCGGCCAATGGCGCCCAGATTATTGATATCAATATGGGCTGCCCCGCTAAAAAAGTATGTAAAAAAGCCGCCGGTTCTGCGCTCTTAAAAGACGAGCAACTGGTCGCTAATATTTTGCAAGCCGTAGTCAGTGCAGTGGATATACCCGTCACACTGAAATTTCGCACTGGCTGGAGCAACGAAGAACGCAATGCGGTGCGTATTGCACGCATCGCCGAAGATGCTGGCATACAAGCGTTGGCACTTCACGGTCGCACCCGCGCCGATGCTTTTTTGGGTGCAGCCGAGTATGACACTATCGCCAGTGTCGTGAGTGCGGTGAAAATTCCCGTGTTTGCCAATGGCGATATAGATTCACCGCACAAAGCCAAAGCCGTGTTAGATCACACAGGTGCCGCAGCGGTGATGATAGGACGGGCGGCTCAAGGTCGTCCCTGGATTTTCCGGGAAATTGCGCATTACCTGCGTACCGGTGAGCAATTACCCGAACCGTCGCTGACCGAAGTCAGAGACATTTTATGTACCCATCTGCGTGAGCTATACCGTTTTTATGGTGAGTTTATGGGCCCGCGTATCGCGCGCAAACATGCGAGTTGGTATTTGCATACGGTCCCTGGCAGCGAAGCATTTCGCAAAACCTTTAACGCTATAGATAATGCAGAAGAACAACAAACCAGCATTCAAAATTTCTTTGAACAGCTGCTTACGAAAGAGGAAAAAGCCGCATGAATACCGCAACTTTCTTTGCTGAATCAACTCCAGCACAAGCTGCAAACCCAAACCAACCAGTACAAGCTCAATCGCTGCGCGGCTGTGTAGAGCAGGCAATGGAAAACTATTTCAAACACCTCGATGGTCAAGAGGTTAGCAACGTTTACGAAATGGTACAGGCTGAAGTAGAAGCGCCTATGCTTGAAATTGTATTGAAATATACCCGCCACAACCAAACCCGCGCTGCGCAAGTATTGGGTTTGAACCGTGGTACTCTGCGTAAAAAATTAAAGCAATACGGCCTGCTGTAATTTTCCCAGCGCCGCATGGCAATCAAAAAAGGGGTGGCAATTTATTTCCACCCCTTTTGCTTTTCAACAGTTTAATTTTTCACTTACATGGGAACTGAGTATGTCTAACACTTCCGATCTTGTTGCAGTAAAACGCGCGTTAATCAGCGTGTCTGATAAAACCGGCATTGTCGAATTCGCCCAAGCCCTGCACGCCCAAGGCGTAGAAATTTTATCAACCGGTGGCACATTTAAATTACTCACCGACAACAAGATCCCAGCGATTGAAGTCTCTGACTACACCGGCTTCCCAGAAATGATGGATGGCCGCGTTAAGACCCTGCACCCCAAAGTTCACGGCGGTATTTTAGGTCGCCGCGGTATTGATGAAGGCGTAATGACACAACACGGTATCAACGCGATTGATATGGTCGTTGTGAATTTGTATCCGTTTGAAAAAACTGTTGCCAACAAAGACTGCTCTTTGGAAGACGCGGTAGAAAATATCGATATCGGCGGCCCAACCATGGTGCGCGCTGCTGCAAAAAATCATGCTCACGTTAATATCGTGGTTAACGCTGCTGACTACGCCACTATTCTCACTGAGATGCAAGCCAACAACGGCTGCACCTCACTGAAAACCCGTTTCGATTTGGCGATTAAAGCCTACGAACACACCGCCGCTTACGATGGCGCCATCGCCAATTATTTTGGTCGCATGGTAGAAGGTGGCAGTGCGAATTTCCCGCGTACTTTCAACAGCCAATTTATCAAAGCGCAAGAAATGCGCTACGGTGAAAACCCGCATCAAAAAGCCGCTTTTTATGTGGAAAAAAATTCACAAGAAGCCAGCATTGCCACCGCTAAACAACTGCAAGGTAAAGAGCTGTCGTACAACAACGTTGCTGACACTGACGCAGCGCTAGAAACCGTTAAATGCTTCACCGAGCCAGCTTGTGTGATTGTGAAACACGCCAATCCTTGCGGTGTTGCTGTAGCGTCTAACATTAAAGATGCTTACGACCTCGCCTACGCAACTGATACCGAATCTGCCTTCGGCGGTATTATTGCCTTCAACCGCGAGTTGGATGCAGCGACTGCGCAAGCGATCGTTGAACGTCAATTTGTGGAAGTGATTATCGCTCCCAGTGTTTCTGCCGAAGCTGTTGAAGTCGTGAAAGCCAAACAAAATGTTCGCCTGCTTGCCTGCGGCGAGTGGGGTACTGAGCGCTTCGCTGGATTGGATTACAAACGCGTCAATGGCGGCTTGTTGGTACAAGATCGCGACAACGGCATGATCACCGCTAGCGATTTGAAAATTGTGAGCAAGCGCATCCCTACCGAAGACGAACTACGCGATATGTTGTTCGCCTGGAAAGTGGCGAAATTCGTTAAATCCAATGCAATTGTTTACGCCAAAAACTCACAAACCATCGGTGTGGGTGCAGGCCAAATGAGCCGTGTAAATTCCGCTCGTATAGCGGCAATCAAAGCAGAACACGCTGGTTTGCAAGTCGCTGGCTCAGTAATGGCCTCCGATGCATTCTTCCCGTTCCGCGATGGTATCGACAATGC
>NZ_DFTU01000007.1:2689-2878 GCF_002379485.1 Methylophaga sp. UBA4204
ATGCTGCCAAAGTGGGTATTGCCGCGGTAATTCAACCCGGCGGTTCAATGCGCGATGAAGAAGTGATCGCCGCCGCCGATGAACACGGCATGGCGATGGTATTTACTGGTATGCGTCACTTTAGACATTGATAAATCGCATCACTAATAATGTGTGATATTGCTTTTGTAGGTTGGCGGTGAGCTTGCG
>NZ_DFTU01000007.1:2993-12573 GCF_002379485.1 Methylophaga sp. UBA4204
GGTGAGCTTGCGAACCCCAACATCGGTTACAGGTATATGGTCATGTTGGGGTTCGTCCCTCACCCCAACCTACATGAACAACTCAAAAAAGATATTAATTTTATGAACGTATTAATTATTGGCGGCGGCGGACGCGAACACGCACTCGCGTGGAAAGCGGCGCAAAGCGCACAAGTTGAAACTATATTTGTTGCACCGGGCAACGCCGGCACTGCACTGGAACCAAAATTAGAAAACGTTGCTATCGATGTGTTGAATTTTGAAGCATTGGCCAATTTTGCCGAACAAAATAATGTCGGCCTGACCATTGTTGGCCCGGAAGTTCCGCTGGTTGCGGGAGTGGTCGATTATTTCCAAGCGCGCAATTTATTGTGCTTTGGCCCAAGTAAAGGCGCTGCACAGCTTGAGGGGTCAAAGGCCTTCACCAAAGACTTTCTCGCGCGTCACAAAATCCCAACGGCGGATTACCAAAACTTTATCGAAGTAGAACCTGCACTCACTTACTTGCGGGAGAAAGGCGCACCTATCGTAATCAAAGCCGATGGTCTTGCTGCGGGTAAAGGTGTAATCGTCGCTGAGACACTTGAACAAGCCGAAGACGCCGTGCGCGATATGTTGTCGGGCAATGCTTTTGGCGATGCTGGCTGCCGCGTAGTAATTGAAGAATTTTTAGCAGGCGAAGAAGCCAGCTTTATTGTGATGGTCGATGGTGAACATATCCTGCCGCTGGCAACTTCACAGGATCACAAAGCTCGCGATAATGGTGATAAAGGACCCAATACCGGTGGTATGGGCGCCTATTCGCCTGCTCCGGTAGTGACAGATAGCGTTTTTGATCGAGTGATGCGTGAAGTTATCGAGCCTACCGTTAAAGGTATGGCAGCTGATGGTCGCCCATACACCGGCTTTTTATATGCCGGATTAATGATTGATGAAACGGGTGCGCCACGAGTGGTGGAATATAACTGCCGTTTTGGTGACCCGGAAACCCAACCTATCTTGATGCGTTTGCTTTCCGATTTAGTCGAGTTATGTGAAGCAGCATTGGATAAAAGACTGGATCAAGTCACCGCTGAGTGGGATCCCCGTGCTGCCGTGGGTGTCGTCATGGCTGCTGGTGGTTATCCGGACAGCTATAAAAAAGGCGATGTGATTAGCGGATTGGATGTCGTGGATTCAGCTGATACCCGTGTATTCCACGCCGGTACAGCATTTGATCAAGATAAAGTTGTCACCGCTGGTGGCCGTGTTTTATGTGTGACCGCTCTGGGTGAAGGTGTTGCTGCTGCTCAACAACAGGCTTATGCTGGAGTCGCAAAGATTCAATGGCAGGATGCCTATTATCGAACGGATATTGCCTATCGTGCAGTTGCCCGTGAGCAACAGAAAGGCTGATAAATTGCGACTTTAAGGAGAAGGCGGAATGTCTGTATCCCATCCGATTATTGCAGTTACAGGTTCTTCCGGCGCAGGCACTTCGAATGTAAAACATGCATTTGAAGATATTTTTCGTCGTACCAATGTTAAGCCTGCTGTTATCGAGGGCGACAGCTTTCACCGATATAATCGTGAAGAGATGCTTGCCGCTGTGGCTCAGGCGGAAGCCGAAGGTCGCGCGATGACGCATTTCGGTCCTGAAGCCAATTGTCTCGATCGGCTGGAAAGATTGTTTCAGACCTACTCAGAAACCGGCCGTGGCGAAAAACGCTATTACATTCACGACGAAACCGAAGCCGTTAAATTCAATCAACCACCCGGAACATTTACAGAGTGGGAAGAGCTGGATAATGACAGTGACCTTCTGTTTTACGAAGGGCTGCACGGCGGTATGGTTACCGATGAAGTGAATATCGCCCAATATACCGATCTGTTAATTGGTGTGGTGCCGGTTATCAATATCGAGTGGATCCAGAAGATCAAACGTGATTGTTCCAACCGTGGATATTCTCAGGATGCCGTTGTCGATATTATTTTGAAGCGTATGCCGGATTACATTCACCACATTACGCCTCAGTTTTCCCGCACCCATATCAATTTTCAGCGGGTGCCATTAATTGATACCTCCAACCCGTTTGTTATGCGGGAAATTCCCACCCCGGATGAAAGTCTGTGTGTTATCCGTTTTAAAGATCCTAAGATGGCAGATTTTCCGTATTACCTTTCAATGCTGAAAGATTCATTTATGTCACGACCCAATAATATGGTCGTGCCCGGAACCAAAATGGGTCTGGCCATTGAAATTATTTTGATGCCGTTTGTTGAAGAAATGATGCAGAAAAAACGGCAACGTGGTTAATTTATCTTTTAAAAGTAGCGATCTGCACCGAATATGAATTTTTCTAACTGGCAATTAAGACAGGCCTGCCTTGCTTTGCAGGAGGATGGGGTAATTGCCTATCCTACCGAAGCAGTGTTTGGCGTTGGCTGTGATCCCTCGAGCGAAACCGCCATTATCAGATTATTGATGATGAAGCGTCGCCCCTTGGAAAAAGGCCTGATTCTGATTGCATCAGACTTCAACCAATTGCAGGATTTTATCCAGCCGTTATCTGCTGACATTCTCGCCAAAGTCACTCAGAGCTGGCCCGGCCCAAACACCTGGTTATTGCCGGTTCGTTCTTCGGTTTCTCCCTTATTAACCGGTGGCCGAGACACACTGGCGGTCAGAGTAACAGCACATCCCTTAGCGGCAGAACTATGCCGCAGATTTGGCGGACCGCTGGTTTCCAGCAGTGCCAATATTACCGGGTTGCGACCTGCCAAAAATGTTCATCAAGTGCATTGGCAGTTACCTGAACTGGATTATGTGCTTCCCGGGGCATTGGGCGGAGCTAACAAGCCATCCACTATTCGGGATGCAGTAACGGGAGAAGTACTGCGATGAGTGGGCCGGATATTAATGCCGTACGTGAGTATTTACTCACTCTACAAGATGCTATCTGTAAAGAGGTTGAAAATTCAGATGGCAAACAGAAATTTGCTGAAGATGACTGGCAGCGCCCAGCCGGTGGTGGGGGACGAACCCGGGTTTTAAATAACGGGGCGGTGTTTGAACAGGCAGGGGTCAATTTCTCCGAAGTCAGCGGTGATAACTTACCGCCATCAGCAACGGCCAGTCGGCCTGAACTTGCCGGGCGCAGTTTTCAGGCGATGGGCGTATCGCTGGTGATTCATCCACATAACCCGTATGTACCAACCTCCCATGCCAATGTACGTTTCTTTATTGCTGAAAAAGCCGGTGAAGAACCTATCTGGTGGTTTGGTGGTGGTTATGATCTGACGCCCTATTACACCTTTGATGACGATGTTATTCATTGGCATCAAACAGCTAAAAATGCCTGCGACCCTTTTGGTGACACGGTATACGATGATTACAAAAAGTGGTGTGATGAGTATTTCTTTCTCAAGCATCGCAACGAACCGCGGGGGGTTGGCGGGCTGTTTTTTGATGATTTGAATCAGCCGGATTTTGAACATTGCTTTGGTTTGTTGCGAAGCGTTGGCAACAGCTACACCGCAGCGTATTTACCAATCGTCGAGCGTCGCAAAGAGTTAAGCTATACCGAAGAACAGCGTGACTTTCAGCTGTATCGTCGTGGTCGTTATGTGGAATTTAATCTGGTTTATGACCGCGGCACCTTGTTTGGTTTGCAGTCGGGTGGACGTACCGAGTCGATCCTGATGTCGTTACCGCCATTGGTCAAATGGCGCTATAACTGGCAACCCGAGCCGGGCTCGGCGGAAGCCAAGTTATATGATTACTACCTCCAACCTCAGGATTGGCTAGCTAAAACCTAGGTCTTTTGATCCTAGGAATCCTTAGACAATAATGCCAGCTGATCCGCCTGGTATTCGCTGATTAACGGATCAATGACCTGATCCAGTTGACCTGACATGACTTCATCCAATTTATATAACGTTAAATTGATTCGATGGTCGGTAATGCGGCCTTGTGGATAGTTATAGGTACGGATACGTTCGCTGCGATCACCGCTACCGACTAACAATCTGCGGGTTTCGGCCTGTTCGGAGGCTTGTTTTTCCTCTTTCGCCGCCATGATGCGTGATTGCAAAACGGACATCGCTTTGGCGCGGTTTTTGTGCTGTGAACGTTCTTCCTGACACTCAACGATAATGCCGGTTGGAATGTGTGTGATACGTACGGCGGAATCAGTAGTATTAACGTGCTGGCCACCGGCACCGGATGAACGGAAGGTATCCATTTTGATATCGGCCGGGTTGATTTCAATCTGATCGATTTCATCGGCTTCCGGCAAAATCGCTACCGTACAGGCTGAGGTATGAATCCGTCCTTGCGATTCTGTTTCCGGAACCCGTTGCACCCGATGGGCGCCGGATTCAAATTTCAACCGTGAGTAGGCACCATCACCAACAATACGGGCGATGATTTCTTTATAACCACCATGCTCGCCTTCCTGAGCATTGAGCACTTCAACCTGCCAGCGACGTGACTCAGCATAACGCGTGTACATTCGAAATAAATCACCGGAGAAAATGGCGGCTTCATCACCACCGGTACCGGCGCGGACTTCCAGAAAGATATTACGTTGATCATTTGGATCTTTAGGTAACAACAATTTCTGCAAATCAATGGCAAGCTGTTCCTGCTTTTCTTCGGCAATGGCCAATTCTTCCTTGGCCATTTCACGCATTTCCGGATCACTTTCTTGCATCATTGCTTGAGCGTCTTTCAAATCACTCAAGGTTTGCAGATATAAGCCAAAGTGTTTAACAACTGGCTCCAGCTGTGCATATTCCTGCGATAAAGTGCGAAATTTGTTCTGATTGGCCATGGTTTCCGGATCAGATAGCAGGCCACTGATCTCTTCATGACGATCAACTAATGCTTCAAGTTTATGCCTGATGGAATCTTTCACAGATCAATCCTTAATGTTAAATAAACGGCGGGCAGCATCAATCATCGGATTATTTTCATCTGATTCAAATGCTGATTGCCGCAGTTGTCTACTGGGTTCATGTAACAGTTTGTTGGTCAGGGTTCGGGCCAGTTCAGTCATCACCATTTCAGCACTCGCACCCTGTTCCAGCTGACGCAGGGCTTTATCAACGGCCTGGGTGCTGAGCATCTGTCCGCGCTCACGAATCGACCGAATTACCGGTACGGTATCCTGACTGCGCATCCAGCCGGCAAAGTGATCGGCCTGCGTGTCTATGATTTCCTCTGCCTGCTTGGCAGCATCACGCCGTGACTGCAGATTTTCTTCAATAATGTCATGCAGATCATCAACGCTATATAAATAAATGTCTTCAAGCTGTCCAACTTCTGCTTCGATATCCCGTGGAACCGCAATATCCACCATAAAAATCGGTTTACGTTTGCGCAGCTTTAATGCACTTTCGACCGTACCTTTGCCAAGTATGGGCAGCTGGCTGGCGGTGGAGCTGATCACAATATCTGCTTCGGCGAGGTGGGCCGGAATTTCACTCAGACTAATCGCGTATCCATTTACCGAGGTTGCCAGAAGATGGGCTTTCTCAACGGTGCGATTGGCAATAATCAGACGCTTGATACCATTATCAAACAGATGACGGGCGACCAGTTCGATGGTTTCGCCGGCACCGATTAGCAGGGCGGTTGATTCGGCCAGATTACTGAAGATTTGTTTTGCCAGACTGACAGCAGCAAAGGCGACTGAAACCGGACTGTTGCCAATGGCGGTATCGGTACGCACCTGCTTGGCTACGCCAAAAGCATGTTGAAACAAACGTCCCAGCGATTTCCCCAGCGCCTTTGCGTTAAGGGCCTGGGTGTAGGCGGTTTTTAACTGACCGAGAATCTGCGGTTCGCCTAAAACTAACGAATCCAGACCACAGGCGACCCGAAATAAATGTCTTACCGCATCAGCACCTTCGTAACAATAGAGATAGGACTTGAGGGCATTGGCATCCTGTTGTTGAAAGTTATGCAACCATAACAGGACACTATTGTCATAATCTTCGTCTAGATGACAGTATATTTCGGTACGGTTGCAGGTTGAGACAATGACTGCTTCAATCACGCTTTCATTCAGCATCAGTGACGCTAAAGCCAAAGGTAATTTATCAGCATCAAAGCTAAGCTTCTCGCGCACATTAACCGGTGCGGTTGTGTGATTAATGCCGTAAGTGACAAGATGCATAATTAAGGAGTCGTGTTGTATGCTGTTAAACTTTGCAGCCGTGAGCTAAGTTGTCTTATATCTCGGTCTGGACAAGACTAATTCGCCATTCTATCAAACTCAATCAGTCAGGTCGTTGAATTATGGATTTATTGCAACAGTTACGCGGTCATTCAAAACAGTTCGCCTCATCGGCGGCCTGGGTGATGATACCTATTTTACTGTTTGGATGCGCCGCTACAGCTAAGCAATCAGACGAAAAAACTCCCCTGCAGCCAGTGGAAGTAAACGAAGCAGAGACAGTGGAAACTGCGCAGACGGAATTGGATTTGCCTTTGACTCCAGAACTGATTTATTACGTGCTTACCGCCGAAATTGCGGGTCAGCGCGGTCAACTTGATATTGCGGTCGATTTATATAACCAGGCAGCAGAATTAACCGATTCTCCCGAACTGGCGGGACGTTCCGCACGAATTTCGACATTTTCACGAGATCCCAAACGTATTGACCGGGCATTGACCCGATGGCAGGAAGTCTCCCCGGAAGAGGCCGAGGTCTATGTGATGCGGGTTCCATTTTTATTAATGGAAGATAATTATGCCGAAGTCGTTGTGAACATAAACAAAGCGCTCGCTTTGGAGCCGGAGAACAAAGAAAAATATCTGGAAAGCCTAGCCGCCAATTTAAGCGAGAAGGGAGATCCGGAAAGAGGTTTGCAGACGATTCTGGAATTGGACCTGTATAAAAATGATGATCCGGCTGCTCGCTTTACCTATGCCCGATTAGCGGCTTATTTCCAGCGCTTTGATGTAGCTGAAATCGCCGTCGATGAATTGTTGGAAGAAGACCCAAACAACGAAGCTTATCTGAGCCTTAAAGCGGATTTACTGCAAACCTTTGATAAAAAAGAAGAAGCGTTAAAGTTAATTGCCAAAGCAGCTCAGCGCGATGGGGCAAGTGAGTCCTTACGCTTCACCTATGGAAAACTGTTAGGGGAAAGTGGCGAATCGGAAAAGGCAAAGCGCATTTTTGAAGAATTGCATTTGGAGAGTCCGGAAAACCCGGATGTGATTTTTGCGCTGGGATTACTGGCTTTGGAACGCGATGATGGAGAAACCGCCAAGTCGTATTTCAGTCAGTTATTACAAATGGGTGATGCCGGTGGTCAGGCCAGCTATTTTATGGGGCTTGCCGAAGAAATGAATGGCAATGTGGATTCTGCTTTGGTCTGGTTCGCCTCAGTGCCAACAGACAGCCAGCGTTTTGAAATGGCGCAAACCCGTTATATCAATTTATTGGCCGATCAAGGTGATATTGATAAAGCACGACAGCATCTGCAATTGCTGCGTCAGGAACGTCCTCAGCAGGCCATTGATTTTTATTTGTTTGAAGCCGCTTTTTTGCGGGATCACGACATGCCGGAAGAGTCTGTTGAGTTGTTAACGGAAGCCCTGACCAATCATCCGGGCAATCAGGATCTGTTATACAGTCGCGCCATGGTGGCCGAATCGATTGGCAAGCTGGAGATGCTGGAACAAGATCTGCGCACTATTCTGAAAATTGACCCGGAAAATGCTCAGGCGATGAATGCCTTGGGTTATACCCTGACCGATCGTACTGATCGACATGAAGAAGCTTTGCAGTTAATCAATAAAGCTTTGGAACTGCGGCCTAATGATCCTTATTACCTCGATAGCCTGGGATGGGTGTATTACCGGATGGGTGATTTGGAAAAAGCTGAATATTACCTGCGTGAGGCAGTGGAGATTCAGGCCGATGTGGAGTTTGTTGCCCATCTGGGTGAAGTGCTGTGGATGCAGAATAAAAAAAATGAAGCCAGAAAGTATTGGGAGCAGGGGAAGAAACTGGATCCGAATAACAAAGTCCTTCAGGAGACCCTGCAGCGGTTGACCAAATGAAACAGCTTCTTGTAGTAACCAGTTTGCTGTTGATGACGGCCTGTACCCCATTCTGGCAGACAAAACCATTAGAACCAGCTGAACAGTTGTGGGAAACCCGTCAGACGGCGTTAAAACAAATGGATAACTGGTCATTTCGAGGTCGCACGGTTATTCGTCAGGACAAAGAAGGCTGGAATGTCGGCGTGACCTGGCAACAGCAGAAGGAAGAATTCAATATCCGCTTGTTTGGTCCCTTTTCTCAAGGGGGAGTGGAGTTAGCCGGTAATGACAAACTGGTCACCATGACTTTTTCTGATGGTGAAACCTATTCTGCTGCTACACCGGAAGAGCTTCTTGCAGAAGTGCTGGGCTGGTTATTACCGGTCAGTGCCTTGCGTGACTGGGTCAGAGGCTTGCCGCATGCCCCTATCAAGATTGATGAGAAAACCCTGGATGAAAAAGGCCGCTTAATTACGCTTTCCCAGGCAGGGTGGCAAGTGGAGTTTGTTGATTATGCGCCGTTGGAAGGCAATGATGTGCCGGCGAAGATCTTTATCGAACATCCGCAGTTAAGTATTCGTCTGGTAATGAATGGATGGAAAGCTGGTAAATGAATGAATGGTGGCCTGCACCGGCAAAACTGAATCTGTTTTTACATATCACCGGCAGACGGCCAGATGGATATCATGAGTTACAGACGGCATTTCAGTTTCTTGACTATGGCGACAGATTAAAATTTACCGTCACCGAAGATTCGCAAATCACCTTACAAGGCGATCTGCCAGACGTTGCAGATCAGGATAATCTGATTGTAAAAGCCGCCCGGCTTTTACAATCAACCTGCAATTGTCATTCAGGTGCTGTTATCCAACTGGAAAAAAATCTGCCGATGGGAGGTGGTCTGGGAGGAGGCAGTTCCGATGCCGCCACCACCCTCGTTGCGCTGAATAAGCTTTGGCAATGTGATTTATCAGAAGATCAATTAGCGGGTCTGGGGTTGCAATTAGGCGCAGATGTGCCGGTTTTTGTGCGAGGTCACGCGGCGTGGGCCGAGGGTGTAGGAGAAATTTTTACTAAAATTGATCCACCAGAACCTTGGTATTTAGTTATCTTTCCCCAATGCGCCGTCTCCACCGCTGAAATATTTTCCGCAACTGAATTGACACGCGATTGTGAACCCCTCACAATATCGGGCTTCCTTGCGGGGGAAGGCAGTAACATTTGCGAATCGGTGGTGAAAAAAATGCATCCACCAGTTGCACAAGCACTGGCATGGTTGGCACAATATGCCACCAATCCACGTATGACCGGAACAGGGTCTTGTGTATTTGCCCGCTTTGACTCAGCCACTGCGGCTGAAAATGTTTTAGAACATGTGCCGGAACATTGGCATGCTTTTACTGCCAAAGGCTGCAACAAATCACCGTTGAGTTTTTGTGCTCAAGACTTCGATTGAAGTCTTAATGTAACTGCAATTTGATAGAGTTGAGTAAAAACAGTTGGGGTATCGCCAAGCGGTAAGGCAACGGGTTTTGATCC
>NZ_DFTU01000007.1:12729-12977 GCF_002379485.1 Methylophaga sp. UBA4204
TTCGAATCCTGGTACCCCAGCCACTCTTTTTGTTTATTGAATGAACTCGGCATCTCTATAGTGACTCAAAACCGACTCCTCCAGTTACAACAGCGTTCTGCAGACGACAATATGATGGTCTTCACTGGAAACGCTAATCGTAAACTGTCAGAAAATATCGCCAATTTTCTGAATATCAGCTTGGGTAAAGCCACAGTTGAGAAATTCAGTGATGGCGAGATCATGGTTGAAATTCTCGACAATGTCCG
>NZ_DFTU01000007.1:13112-13655 GCF_002379485.1 Methylophaga sp. UBA4204
GGCAAGGACGTGTTTATCGTCCAACCAACCTGTATGCCTACCAACGATAACCTGATGGAATTAATGGTGATGACCGACGCTATCCGTCGTGCATCAGCCAAACGCATTACCCTGGTTGTCCCTTATTTTGGTTATTCCCGTCAGGATCGCCGTCCTCGTTCAGCTCGTGTTGCCATTACCGCTAAGGTAGTTGCCAATATGTTGACAGGTGTTGGCGCAGACCGTGTTTTAACCGTTGATTTACATGCCGATCAGATCCAGGGCTTTTTTGATTGCCCTGTTGATAATGTCTACGCCTCACCCGTGTTACTGGGTGACATCTGGAAACACAAATACCAGGACTTGGTTGTGGTCTCGCCGGATGTTGGGGGTGTGGTTCGTGCCCGTGCATTAGCCAAACATTTGGATGTTGAACTGGCGATTATTGATAAGCGCCGCCCTCGTGCCAATGTGGCCAAAGTAATGAATATCATCGGTGATATTGATGGCCGTACCTGTGTGATGGTCGATGATATGGTCGATACTGCTGGTACGTTGTGTGCC
>NZ_DFTU01000007.1:13742-14146 GCF_002379485.1 Methylophaga sp. UBA4204
GACGTTGTGTGCCGCAGCAGCCGCTTTGAAAGAACATGGTGCCACCAATGTGGTTGCTTACTGTACTCACCCGGTTTTATCGGGAGCAGCCATTAAAAATATCAATAATTCGTTGCTGAACGAATTAGTGGTGACAGATACCATCCCATTGCAGCCTGATGCGGCCGCATGTGACAAAATTCGCGTCTTGAGCATTGCTGAAATGCTCGCGGAAGCGATGTACCGAATTAGTAATGAAGAGTCAGTTAGCTCTTTATATATGGATTAACCAAAAAATTTATTTTGGTTGTATGTGCTGAACCTGGTCGCGGGGGAGGCGAAAAGCCGGAAAACGGCATATGAACGGGCCTCGTGTCCGTTTTTTAGTCTTGGAGAAGAAGATGGAAAATTTATTTGAAGTACAG
>NZ_DFTU01000007.1:14257-14921 GCF_002379485.1 Methylophaga sp. UBA4204
AGGTGCGAGCCGCCGCCTACGTCATGCGGGCAAAGTACCAGCAGTAGTCTACGGTGCTGAAAAAGAACCTGTTTCAATTTCAGTAAACCATAACCAGTTCATTCGCCATTTGGCAGAAGAAGCGTTTTACGCTCACATTCTGACATTGGTTATTGATGGCAAGAAAAATCAGGTCGTATTGAAAGATCTGCAACGTCATCCTGCGAACGACAACAAAATCATCCATGCAGACTTCCTGCGCGTTGATGCCAAACATGCAATGACAATGACTATTCCATTGCACTTTATCAATGAGGAAAAAGCGGTTGGTGTTAAAGCCGGTGGTTTGGTTTCGCATCTGATGACAGAGGTTGAAATCTCTTGTTTGCCTAAAGATCTGCCAGAATACATCGAAATAGATGTTGCAAAACTGGCTATGGATGAAGCAATTCACCTGAGCGAATTGAAGCTGCCTAAAGGTGTCACTCTGACTGCCTTGACGCATACTCAGGATGAGCAGTTGGAAGAAGGTGAACGTTCTTCTTACGATCAAGCCGTTGTCAGTATTCATGAGCCACGTGTTGCTAAAGTGGATCTTGAAGAAGATACAGAAGCTGATGATGAGGAAGAAGCGACTGAAGATTAATTCAGTCGACGGGAACCGTTATGACAAACTGGATTATCG
>NZ_DFTU01000007.1:15024-19800 GCF_002379485.1 Methylophaga sp. UBA4204
TTCTCAGTATGAACAGACCCGACACAACGTCGGGTTCTGGTGGTTGGATCAGTTGGCTAGTGATTTTGGGCTGAGTTTTAAAACAGAATCCCGATTTCATGGTCAACTGATTCAATACACAAATCCTGAACACAAAGTCTGGTTGATCAAACCACTTACCTTTATGAATCGCAGCGGTCAATCTGTTGCGGCGCTGGCCAATTTTTATAAAATCCCTGCAGAAAATATTCTCGTTATCCACGATGAATTGGATTTACCCGCCGGTACGGTGCGCCTGAAACGCGGTGGCGGTCATGGTGGGCACAATGGTCTGCGTGACATCATCAGTCAACTGGGCAGCAAAGATTTTTTACGTTGCCGGATTGGTATTGATCATCCGGGCAATAGTAAGCAAGTTGCCGATTATGTGCTGAGTAAACCCTCTGCAACAGATCGGGAAAATATGATGGCAGGTATCGATAACAGCCTGCGTGTTTTACCTGATGTACTTTCAGGAAACCTCGAAAAAGCCATGAACTGGCTGCACTCACAGTAAGAATCGTTTTTTAACTTTCTTGTTGTGAACTTTACAAAACACCTGTGTAAGGTGCGAGGTAAGAATTTTGTCATTGTTATAAATAACCCCTAAGGATTTCTCATGGGATTTAAATGCGGTATTGTCGGTTTACCTAACGTAGGCAAGTCCACGTTATTTAATGCGTTGACGCAGGCGGGCATCGAAGCACAAAACTATCCGTTCTGCACGATTGAACCTAATGTTGGCATCGTACCGGTGCCGGATCCGCGTATGGATAAACTGGCTGCAATCGTTAATCCGCAACGGGTTTTGCCCACTACCATGGAATTTGTTGATATTGCCGGTCTGGTTGCCGGGGCTTCCAAGGGTGAAGGCTTAGGTAATAAATTCCTGGCCAATATCCGTGAAACTGATGCTATCGCCCATGTTGTTCGCTGTTTTGAAGATGAAAATGTGGTGCATGTGGCCGGTAAAGTCTCGCCGGTTGATGATATTGAAGTGATCAATACCGAACTGGCTCTGGCTGATCTGGAATCAGTAGAAAAAGCGATCACCAAAACTACCAAGGACGCCAAAGGCGGTGATAAAGTCGCCAAAGCACGCCTGGATTTATTGACACAGATCCGCGAACACCTGGACCAGGGGGCACCTGTTCGGGCAATGAATCTTGATGATGATCAGTTGGCATTATTAACGGGTTTGCATTTATTAACCATCAAACCAACAATGTATATTGCCAATGTTGCTGAAGATGGTTTTGAAAACAATCCTGCTTTGGATGCAGTAATGGCCTTGGCTGATAAAGAAAATGCTATTGTTGTAGCAATATGTGCCGCTATTGAATCTGAGATTGCCGATCTGGCAGATGAGGATAAAGCAGAATTTCTTGAGGAACTTGGTCAGGAAGAACCGGGTCTGAATCGAGTCATTCGTAGCGGTTATCAATTGCTTGGATTACATACCTACTTTACCGCTGGTGTTAAAGAAGTACGTGCCTGGACTGTTGAAGTCGGCGCGACCGCACCTGAAGGTGCCGGTGTTATTCATACTGATTTCCAAAAAGGCTTTATTCGCGCAGAAGTTATCAGCTATGAAGATTTTGTGCAGTTTAATGGTGAGCAGGGTGCTAAAGATGCTGGAAAATGGCGTCTGGAAGGCAAAGAATATGTCATTAAAGATGGCGACGTAATGCATTTTAGATTTAACGTCTAATTGAAAATTTGCCTTTGATCAGTGGATCTCGGAAGGCGCTCTGAAGTAAAGGAATAATCATGAAAAGATGGTTTGTTGGCGTGTTATTAACACCGATACTGATGGGCGTGGCACAGGCCGATCCGGCTATGAATGCGTGCATTTTGTCCAAGATGGCTACTTCCGATGATACGGTTACGGTCGGGGATATTCGCGCAATATGCAGCGCTGACATCAGCTCACAAAAACAGGAATCTTTTGATCCGGTCACTTTGCCTGCGGTGAAGCGTGCTGAGGAGCAGACTATCTCCCTTGATGGCGATGATGCCACCAGTATTAAAACGGCGGATGGTTCTGCCTTAACACGTCGTTTGGTTTTAGAAAAAAGTCAGTCAAATAATCCATTTGCATTCTTGCCGCATCGACCCAATTACTTCATTTTCAGTAACAATGTAGCTTCTTACAATGAAGCTCCTTTTGAAGCTTCTGATCCTGGCAATGACTATGATTTTCAACCGTGGGAAAGTAAATTTCAAATCAGCTTAAAACTTCCCGTGGTCAGAGGTTTGTTTAATAATCGGGCGGATGCCTTTATTGCTTATACCAACCGATCTTTCTGGCAAATGTTTAATAACGATAACTCACAAGTGTTTCGTGATTCCAACCACGAACCAGAGGCCTGGCTTTCATTTGCAAACGATACCGAGTTATTCGGGTTTAAAAACTCACTGATTAATGTCGGCTTTAATCACCAATCAAATGGCCAGAGTGGTGAATTATCCCGTAGCTGGAATCGCATATTTGCGGAGTTCGTCGTAGAAAAAGGCGACTTTTATTTTGCTGTTCGCCCATGGTATCGGGTTCCTGAAAGAGATAGCTCGGACGATAACCCGGATATTGAAAAATATATGGGGAATTTTGATTTCACTTCGGTTTATAAATACGGTGATCACAGTTTTGATCTAATGATCCGTAATAATCTGCGTAGCGATAATAAAGGCGCAACGCAACTGGGCTGGAGCTTTCCGCTGTATAAAAACTTTAGAGGTTATGTGCAGTGGTTTAATGGCTATGGTGAAAGTCTAATTGATTATGACCACCGCACCAACAGCATAGGGTTTGGTATTCAGTTCAGCGACTGGTTATAACCATCTCCCCAGCCTTTCAGGTTGTAAGAGATTAACAGTCTCTTAATGTTGATATTTATTGCCCAGCAACGTAAAATGCTCGGCTTCGTGGCTACATAGCTCAGTTGGTTAGAGCACATCACTCATAATGATGGGGTCCCTAGTTCGAATCTAGGTGTAGCCACCACTTTCTTCTCTAATTTTCCGCAAAATTAAACTTGGTGTAGCTCTGCACCGATCTCTCATTTTATGTAGTTATAGCAATAGTCATTGGGTTTTATCAGCTTAATTGCGGCCTGGTAGATCCCCATCCTCCGTTCGGACAAAAGCCCAGTCATCATTAGATGACTGGGCTTTCTATTTTGTGTCGTTAAAAATTACTCACACACTACCTGATTGACGAGAGTTTCCTGAAAGATTTATGCCGAGACAAGTTTGTCAGCGAAGTCGCGATAGCTCCGCAACGGACGTCCAAGTAGCGAAGTCAGACGTTCTACATCGCCAGCATCGGGGATCATGCCCTCGGTGAGGAAACGTTCGCTCATTAGACGCATATCATAAGCCATCCAATTCGGCATGAACTGCCGGAGATTCTGCTCGAATCCTGCAGTGTCATCGCCCGGATAGGTGATCGGAGTACCCAATACCTGCGTCCAGATTTCGGCGACATCCTGTCCGGTCAGCGTGTCAGGGCCGACGAGATTGATTCGATTAAGCGGCTGCGGTACTGAAGACTCCTCACGACGGATAAGTTCGAGGGCAGCGACCTCGGCAATATCTTGCGTATCCACCATGGCCAGTCCCTTGTCGCCAATGGGCATTGGATAAATACCGTATCCCGTCACTACATCCTTAATCGTGATGTCGTTACTGATGTAATAGGCAGGACGCAGAATGGTGGCGTTAAGGCCCATCTGCTCGATCATACGCTCAACACCATATTTTCCGGCGAAGTGCGGCACGTTCAGATAACGGTCGGCGTGAATGACAGAAAGGTAAACAATCCGCTCAATGCCGACCTCCTGAGCAATATTGAGCGCTATCAGAGCTTGGGTATATTCGTCTGCTACCACTGCGTTGAGCAGAAATAATGTCGAGACGCCGGCGAAGGCACTTCTCAGCGAATCAACGTCGAGCAGATCGCCTTGGACAATGTCGACACCAGCAGGGAAGTTGGCTTTAGTGGTATCACGAACAAGTGCCCTAACATCGGCAGCGCGCTTTGTGAGTTGTTCGATAACTTGGCTTCCGACAGTGCCCGTTGCACCTATAACGAGAATGGTCATGATAATGTCTCCTTGGTTGGGTTTGAATTGCGTACAACCAAACAATAAGTGATTCCATATTTAAAACAAAGACACTAAAATAAAGACAGTTTGTATCAAAAGTGAGACATAATGGATTTGAATGCACTTAACGACTTCCAACTGGTAGCAGCTCATGGTGGTTTTGGAAAAGCCAGCCGTGCCAGTGGCAGGTCTAAGGCAACCCTATCGCGTCGTATAGCCGATCTCGAAGAAGCTTTGGGTATTCGGCTCATCGAGCGAGGTTCGCGTAGCATGGAATTGACTGAAGCAGGACAACTGCTACTGGCCAGAACGCAGGGACCAATGCATGAGATCACCGATGCAGTAACGTCGGCAAAGGATGGCCTTGATTCACCGCGTGGTCGCCTGCGTATTGCAGCACCGCTCCTGTTTTCTCAGCTCGCTTTGGGACGGCTTACTGCTCAGTTCCTGGAAAATTATCCGGATGTACAGATTGAAGTGGTGTCGGAAGATCGTCTGGTCAATCTCGTTGAAGAACATTTCGATGTTGCCATCCGTATTAATCCAGATAATGACAGTTTGTTGGTTGGCAGATGCTTTGCTAGAGACAAAAGAGTGCTTGCTGCCGCACCTTCATTTCAAATGCCGAAGGGCCAACGCGGTAAGCCGATTA
>NZ_DFTU01000007.1:19840-28562 GCF_002379485.1 Methylophaga sp. UBA4204
AGTTATGCAAACCTATCGTGACGGAGACTTTTGGACCGTCAATGATGGCCAGCACATCATTGAACCGCAACCTGTTCTTCGTCTTTCATCGCTGTTAATGGTCCGCGATGCCATTGCTGCAGGGGCAGGAGCGGCAATGCTCCCGCACTCCATTATTGGCAGTCAACTTGAAAAAGGTGAACTGGTGTCATGGGGCATGGCCGACGGGGAAACCGAGCTTTGGATTCTGCATACGTCACGTCGTTTACAAAGCCCGAAGGTTCGTGCCTTCGTTAAGTTTATGTGCAACCAGTACCCTGACGGCATTTTCACCATTCCAAATCAATAACAAGCCCTAAACAAACTTATTCTGCTTTGTGAATAGTCTTGTCGCTGAGGTGACTGCTCGAAGCATGAGGTTTGTCAGGAATCGGTATATCATCAAGAAACTCAATGGAACGCACAGGCATAGCAAATCTGATTTCTCTTTTGTCCAGCTCCTCCAGCAACGTAAAATTAACGTTTTGCTGGATATCCATATAGATATTGTAGTCTGAGCTTAGCACGTAATAGACCACCTCAAATCTCATCGAATAATCATCAAATTTGAATAAATGCGCCCGATCAAATCGGGTTTTGTCGATGGATTCGATGATTTCCTTTATTAAGCCGGGTATCTGTCTGGCTTTGGCGACTGGCGTGCGAAATGAAATTGCCAGAAAGAAAACCACTCGACGTTCATTCATTCGTTTGTAATTGTGAATGATTTGCTGCAGCAGGTTGGTATTACCGCAAATGATCTGTTCGCCACTCAGGCTTCGAATACGCGTGGTTTTCAGCCCAATATATTCAATGGTACCGGCAACATCATTAAAAACAATAAAGTCTCCGGTTCTAAAAGGTTTGTCAAAACCGATGGATGCAGAGGCAAACAAATCTCCCAGCAATGTCTGAAGTGCCAGAGCGATGGCAATGCCACCAATACCCAGGCTGGCAACCAGAGCGGTAATGTTGACGCCCAGATTTGCCAATACAGATAGCAATACGACAGCCCAGATGCTGGTACGAACCAGTAAGGAAACAATGGTGACGGTTAATTGGTTTTCACGGTATACCCGCGTTTCGATGGTTTCTGTTTTCCACATGACGATGGCAGCATCAATCCACAGTCCCAGTTGCAAGGCCAGCACCAGAAACCATATATGACTGACCCGATTATCCCATTCAGGACCAAGATCAACTAGTGCCAGACCAATTTGGACGGCCATGGCGGCTATTAATAATCGACTTGTATGCCTGAAGACCTCAGCGCCATATCGTCCCCAACGTCCTTTGGATCGTGAGAGCAGATCGACGCTGCGGGTAATAAAAAAACGCATCACCATGCGAAGTAACATGTAGCTTACAACTGCAATTCCGAGCACCAGGAAGAAATTCAATACGGCTGGTTGAAATATCCATGCCTCCCCATCACTCATTAAATTCCAGTCAAACATTATGTTCTCCAAAAAAATGATGAAAGATCAACAAGCCCTGGTAACACAAAATTGATCAGAATCCAGTTAATGCGATGACTCAGGAAGATTAACGGATTCAATCACAATAAAGGTTTAGCGGGGATTACGTTATCAGGCCTGAAAAATTGTACTTACCTGCTTAAATAAACTATCGAGTTGTTTTCGATCAATCAAGTTTCCCGCTTCAGGTCAGTTGGTTTAATGCTGCTGAGTAATAAATATTCTTTATTCCTGAATCATCTAGGGATGATGTCCTGACCTTGGGTTGGGGAGAAACTTTGATTCTTAACACTGAGTCTGGACTTAGCTATGAACCCATATTTGTTTCAGGAGTTAAATTTTTATGCTCACTAAACTTTCTACTGCCAGTTTGCTTGTTTTTATCGGGGGGCTATTTTGCATTGCTAACAGCTCAGTTTTAATGGCAGAAGCAAATGCAGCAACTCACTATATTGAGTTTTATGAAGAGTGGGATGAGGATTGTGATGAGAAAGGTGGGGCCAGAGTGTTTGTAAAAAATACCCACCAGACACATATCATTGATTTACAACTGGATCGTTATTTTTATGATGTAAGACAGGCGGGACGATCAATGTTTCCGCTTAAACCCAACGTTTCACAGGCCTTAGGATGCAGTCGAGTGTTTGATGCTGAACAACGCTGGGAGTTGGTAGCTGCGAGTTTTATCAGTGAAGCTGCTGCTGAAGAACGCTACGGTGACTTTCAGTAAACGGCCATGCCTTCATAAAGTGTCAGACTGATAAACCCGGCAGGTTCGAGCAAACTATTCAGGGAGCAACCAAATGAAACTAATAATAATGGTCCTGGCGGTGCAACGTGTGGGGTTCTTTTTAATTATTTCATTCGCCATTATTGGCGTCACCGGGTGTAATGATGATGCTCAGCAAACGTCTCAGGTTGAAGAACAGCAACCATCCTATGCCATTGTCAAACCGGTCCCGCAAAATCTACAGCAAGGAATGCCAGAGGCCAAACCAGTAGAAATGCTATCAGTTGCCGATCCCACCCCGCCGGAACAATGGTTGCTCTCACTTTATCAAGCTAAACCAGATGCTGATAACACACGTGATAGCAACTATTACCAGAAACTTCTCTTTTCTATTAAGCCATATGTGCATGAGCAACCCCGGGTGATCGCCAATCGTACGGTACAGACCACACGGCAATTACAGGAAATGGGGATTGAGGCAAATGAAGATCAGATTCTGGAGGATTTTGCCGAGCAATTACAAACCGTGAACGGCAGCTATGTGTATGGCGAGTTATGTGCCAATTACAGTAATTTAAGACAGCAGAATTTAACGCATCAACAGGCAATGCAGAAATTGTTTGAATTGCTTTAGGGCTTGTTTAGCTCTTATCTTCGCCTCTGTTATGAGCTGAGAGATAAACAGACTCTAGTACAAAAGCACCGGAGCAGAGATATGCAAGAGCTAATCAATGATTTGATGATATGGGCAGTAACTTTAACCAGCTTTGAGCAGCCGATTAAGTTGCCAACAGTTGAGGCCGTTAGTCATCAGCAGCTGCTGCAGACATTATGTGATGATCAATTCTGTACCGCCGTTGCCTATTACGATACCGAGACTCGGACAATTTTCTATGATGAGCGAATGGAGTTGCAGCAGGACCAAAGTGCCCGGGGTTTTATAGTGCATGAAATGGTGCATTATCTTCAGGATATTAATGGCGAACTGGTAATCGATGAAATGCGTTGTGAACAGCGCATTGAAAAAGAGCAACAAGCCTATCGAGTACAGCAATTCTTTCTGCGCGAGCATCGACAACCGACTTATCAGATTGATCTGGCTATGGCAGTGTTAGCCAATGTCTGTAAAAATGCGAATGTCAGTCCTTAGTTAATCGGCAAATCAATATATTCGTCGTTAAGTTGCTTTGTTTCGATCATGATGCTTTTAACCGAGGTGACCATCACATCTTCTGGGTGCTCACAGTCTGCCTGAAATTCTTCAAGTTCAATTTTATCTACAGCATCGTTATTAATGCTGATTCGAAATGTGCTGAGCAGGCTGTCTTCACGCAATGTTGCACAATTGTCATAAGCAAGTGGCATAGTGCCTAATAAAACAGTTTCCCTCGCAGGCAACGAAATAATACGTAGAGTTGTTTCATTGCTACCACCCATTCCAAAGCTACTAACCAATGCCAGTTCATCTAGTTGGTCATGATTAATATCAGCGACAGAAAATAAATGATGCGTGCCACCGGCAAACACAATATTACGAACAAGCTGATTATCTTCGATAATGGCGAGTCCCATATTGCTGCAACAACGTGGCCATCGACTGAGCAAATACAATACTGCTGACTGTCGACTCTCGGACCGGGTAAAGTTTCCCTGGCTGCTTGCCATAATCCGAAAATCTTCCTGATAAACGGTGTTCTGTTTTAGCCAGTATGACCTCGCCAGATTGGCCGCCTGCAAAATTGCCGGATGGGTTAACCAAGTGCTCTGATCTTCGCTTTTCAATGGCTGGCGACCATCAATAATAATATGCATATTGTCAGTTTGTTGAGCAAAACAGACATGTGTCGTACTAAGGCAGAGCAAAAAGACTAATGAATAATGTTTCATTACTCAGCATCTCCCAACAAAACTAATGTGTTATGGCTTGACACATCAACTGTTTATTTCTGACTGATTTCAGATCTTGAATATTACCCCGGTTTTTTGGTTTCGACATCCACATCATCAAAGCTGACGATAGGCTCTTTACGAGTGGTTTTTTTGGATGTTTCAGCAACATTTTCCGGCGAAGTAACGACAGGTTCTTTTCGCTCAGTTCTATTTTGTTGCACCGGGACAGAAACCTCATCCATCACTACCGGATCCTTGCGAACTGTGTTGTGTCTTGCCGCTTCAATACCCGTTTTCATTCCTTTAGGCAGCTGATCGAAGAATAGCGGATCCAGTCTGCCATTAATGTAACTCAGTGGTTGTGAATGTTTTTGTTGCTGACAATAACGAATCACCCCAATCAGGACTTGTCGTACTGCTTCAATATCATCAATGCTACCGCGGTTATCTTCTGCAAAGTAAGCGGCCATAAAGCTGAAGCGGTTATCAATGGCAAATGGCAATATCTGGCGCCATAAGCTATAAATATCTTCAACTTTGATGATTTCTCCGGCAACGGCCCGGTCCAGGCGACGGAACCAGAGCAATATTTCATCAAGCAAACTGGCGGTCAGCAAATCTTGCTGATCTGTAATCGTGATCAGCCGATCTCCCATATGCCATGATGTTTCAACTGTTTGTGGGACATGCCAGCGTACTTCCGGCGTCAATGCCAGTGAGAATTCATAGACCAGTTTGGCGTCAAAATTTGATCTGTTGTTTAACCATACCGAGGGTTGATTGCTGATAGTCAGAAATTGGGTTTCAAGGTCCTGCAATAAGCGTTGACGTTCAAGTTCTTTATTGGCGGTTGTAGCGGGATTTGCACGTCGTTTCAAAATCCATAAAACAAAGATTGCGATCAGCAAAGCTCCAGCAAGCGTGAGCAAAATGGTCGAAAAATATAATGCCAATTCTGAGGACAATTGCGCCAGTTGTTCGGCCGTTAATGAGGTTGTATCGTCAGAGTTCGCAACATTGTCGATAATCTCTTCAATACGTTTTTGAAAAAAACCAATAGCCATATATTAAGCCTTATAACTTTATCGAGTGACGAAGTAAGTGTCAGTGGAAAAATCGCATTCCTTCTATTGTCCGCTAATTTTTACCGACAAATAATTATTTATGTCATATATTCTAAACTGCTGATATAAAAGCCGTAAAAAACTGTTTTATCGGGAAATTTATTAAAGTCAAAAAGGAGAGCAGATATGAGCATGGTACAAGAATTTAAGAAATTTGCGATGCGTGGCAATGTGATAGATATGGCCGTCGGTATTATCATTGGTGTCGCTTTTGGCAAAATTGTTTCCTCATTTGTAGCTGATGTGATTATGCCCCCACTGGGCTTGTTACTGGGGGGAGTGGATTTCAAGGATCTGACAATAGTGCTTAAAGAAGCGGTTGGTGAAACGCCGGCAGTGGTTATCGCTTATGGACAGTTTATTCAAACCATTGTTGATTTTGTGATTATTGCCTTTGTGATTTTTTTGGTGATTAAAGCAATGAACTCACTGAAAGCAAAAGAAGAGGCTGCTCCTGAAGCTCCACCAGCGCCAACTAAAGAAGAAATTCTGTTAACGGAAATTCGTGATCTGCTCAAAGAAAAATAAGCTTTCCAAAAAACACCGGAAATCTTTTGATTTTCGGTTTTTTAGTCATTTTGCATGATGTTATTGCTTGCCAGGTTTGCTGTAAGTCTTCTTGCTGGTTTATTACTTGGAGGGATATTTTTTTATGGCTATTTGGCTGGTCTAATCGGTAGTCCTTCGCATTATGCAAATTGGTTGGTTCCGCTTTTTTTCTATGCGGGCATTTTATTATGCCTTGCCGGCGTTATCTTCACGCTAGTCGAGAAGCTGGATTGGACTCGCAGAGCATTTGCTGCTGCAATCGTGTTGGTGGTGATATTTGCAGGATATCTGCTTTTGATTGAGCCAAAGCTGCAACAGCTGGAGCAGCAAGCTCAAATCAAAACGATGCAGCATTTATATCAACAACATTCTCTGCAGCGGCTGGACTGCGATGATAAATTCCAGGTACACCTGAGTAGAATCCAACAGCGTCCGGCTGAGGTGGTGCTCTTTCAGAAAGGCAATTTTTCGCAACCCGTTCAATACCTCGCGGGGTGGGATAAATCTGCATCAATGAATAACTGTCGATTTATCGAGAACACTTATTCTCTTGGCACTCAGAGGAGCTTTCTCAGCCGATGCCGGAATCAACAGCAAGCTTCGGTGGCGGACTTGATTGCCCAGGCTAAACGTCTGGGTTGTCAGTAAGAAGAGACAGGTTATCTGTTAGTAAATGCTCGATTTCCTGTTCACCTTCCTGTTGCAGATACTCCAGAAATGTTTGTGCGGCAAGTGATAGTCTTTTGCCTTGCCGATGCACAGCATACCAGCGCCGTCTTAATGGAAAGTTCTCTACATCCAAGACCACCAGTTTTTTTGCTGCCAGCTCTAACCGCAGGCTATGTAGTGATAATACTGCCAGTCCCAAACCCGCCATCACGCCGTGCTTGATTTCATCCGCTCCACCTAATTCCATATACGGTGAGACTTTTAAACCGCTTTTGGCAAATAATTCTTCCACCGCTTTGCGTGTGCCCGAACCTGATTCGCGGCCAACCAGTCGTTGTTCAGAGATAGTTTTTAATGAAATATTTTTTTGTTTGGCCAATGGATGGTCAGGCCGGGCGACGATCACCAGAACATTTTCTAAAAACGGGTACTCAACCACTGGCAGGTCTTCTGGTACCTGACCCATGACATAAAGATGATCTTCATTGGCATCGAGACGTTCGAGTAGTCTGGCTCGATTAGTTACCTGTAGCCTCGGTTCAACTTTGGGATAGCGCGCAATAAAATTGCCCAAAAGATAGGGTAGAAAATATTTGGCAGAACTGACCACAACAAGGTTTACCGGACCAGCAACCTCACCATGTAAATCAGCTAATGCGGCGTCCAGATCGGCAAGACGTTGTAAAACATCTCGGCAGGCATCATAGAGTTCATTACCTGCGACAGTAAGATGTAACTGCCGCCCAACGCTTTCAAATAAAGGCATACCGACAGATTCTTCCAGTTTTTTCATTTGGATCGACACGGCAGGTTGGGTTAAATGTTTTTCTTCTGCCGCACGGGTAATGCTCTTCAGGCGTGCAACCGCTTCGAATAGGCGTAACTGTTGTAATGAGGCATGTAACATATATAACTTTAATTTATGACAAGGATAAAAACTATTAACTTGTTTTAATAGGTCAAGTCAACTATTTTTACCCCAGACATGAAATAGTCGCTGGGTTACATTTGGATAAAATTCGCTTTCACAGCCACCATGGCTGGAGACAAAATTTGTCCATCTCAAGATAACTATGAGATATACAGGCTCTGACTAACCCAAAGTAACAGTTTGATTAATCTGCTTGCGCATATACCTGGAGAGAGCACCATGGCAAAAACTTATCAAGCGGGTGTAAAAGAGTATCGCGAAACATACTGGATGCCCGATTACACTCCAAAAGACACCGATTTTCTGGCATGTTTCAAGGTTATTCCTCAAGAGGGTGTGCCACGTGAAGAGGCTGCTGCTGCGGTAGCGGCGGAATCATCAACTGGAACCTGGACCACAGTCTGGACCGATTTGCTGACGGACCTGGATTATTACAAAGGCCGTGCTTACGCTATTGAAGATGTTCCCGGCAACGATGAAGCGTTCTATGCCTTTATCGCTTATCCGATCGATTTATTTGAAGAAGGTTCAGTCGTTAACGTGCTGACTTCTCTGGTGGGTAACGTTTTCGGTTTTAAAGCCGTACGTTCTTTGCGTCTGGAAGACGTGCGAATTCCTGTTGCATACGTAATGACTTGTGGTGGACCTCCTCATGGTATCCAGGTTGAACGTGACATCATGAACAAATATGGTCGCCCATTACTGGGCTGCACCATCAAGCCAAAACTGGGTCTGTCTGCAAAAAACTACGGTCGTGCTGTATATGAATGTTTGCGTGGCGGTCTGGATTTCACCAAAGATGATGAAAACGTTAACTCACAGCCATTTATGCGCTGGAGACAACGTTTTGATTTTGTTATGGAAGCCATCGACAAAGCCGAAATCGAAACGGGCGAACGTAAAGGTCACTATCTGAACGTCACAGCGCCAACCCCTGAAGAAATGTACAAACGTGCCGAGTATGCCAAAGAACTGGGTGCACCAATCATCATGCATGACTATCTGACGGGCGGTTTCACCGCTAATACCGGTCTGGCCAACTGGTGTCGTGATAACGGCATGTTGCTGCACATTCACCGGGCAATGCATGCGGTACTGGATCGTAATCCGAACCATGGTATTCATTTCCGCGTTTTGACCAAAATGCTGCGTTTGTCAGGTGGTGATCATCTGCATTCAGGCACTGTGGTCGGTAAATTGGAAGGCGACCGTGCTGCAACACTGGGCTGGATCGATATCATGCGTGATTCTTATATCAAAGAAGATCGCAGTCGCGGCATCATGTTTGATCAGGATTGGGCATCCATGCCTGGCGTCATGCCGGTCGCTTCCG
>NZ_DFTU01000007.1:28768-56277 GCF_002379485.1 Methylophaga sp. UBA4204
GCGTGGCTTTGGAAGCATGCGTAGAAGCACGTAACCACGGCAGAGAGTTGGAAAAAGAAGGTAAAGAAATCCTGACCGCCGCTGCTGAACACAGTCCAGAGTTGAAAGTGGCGATGGAAACCTGGAAAGAAATCAAATTCGAATTCGACACTGTCGACAAATTAGACGTTGCACACAAGTAAGTGATGTTGGTCGGTGCTGTTGACCATCGTTAACTGATATCGAATTCGCCATTATTTGAGGAAATGACAATGAGTGAAATGCAAGATTACGCTTCAAGCCTGGCCGATACTTCAAGCCGCAAGTTTGAAACCTTCTCGTATTTACCTGAAATGGATGCTGCACGTATCCGTAAACAGGTTGAATACATCGTCAGCAAGGGCTGGAACCCTGCAGTAGAGCACACTGAACCAGAAAATGCGTTTGGTCACTACTGGTATATGTGGAAGCTGCCTTTATTCGGTGAAACCGATGTGGATCGCATTCTGGCTGAAGCCGAAGCCTGCCACAAAGCACATCCGAAAAACCATGTCCGCTTGGTGGGTTATGATAACTATGCTCAATCCAAAGGCGCAGAAATGGTCGTGTTCCGCGGTCAGTCGGTATAACATCAAATCGAATAAGTCCCTGACCGCAGCGTCAGGGACTTATTCAAGCAAACTTGTACAAAAAGTCTTCCCCTTGAATACGCTGAGGTTACTGCGATGAGCGAGAAAATTGCTGAACAGTATAAAGTCAAAACAGAACCTTTTTACCGTCCGGTCAGTAACGAAGTGGAACTGTATCAAGCCGCTTACGCGCGACGCATGCCGGTAATGCTGAAAGGTCCGACAGGCTGCGGTAAGTCGCGTTTTGTCGAATATATGGCCTGGAAGCTAGGTCGCCCGCTGATCACAGTTGCCTGTAATGAAGATATGACCGCCTCAGACCTGGTGGGGCGTTTTCTGCTCGATAAAGATGGCACCAAATGGCAGGATGGACCCTTGACCACTGCAGCACGTATTGGTGCAATCTGTTATCTGGATGAAGTGGTGGAAGCACGTCAGGATACAACCGTTGTTATCCATCCGTTAACCGATCACCGTCGTAGTCTGCCGCTGGATAAAAAAGGTGAACTGGTCGAAGCCCATAAAGATTTTCAACTGGTGATTTCCTATAACCCCGGTTATCAAAGTTTGATGAAAGATCTCAAGCAATCCACCAAACAACGTTTCGGGGCAATGAATTTTGATTATCCTGATGCCGAGTTGGAAGCCGAAATTGTCACCAGGGAAACCGGTGTCGATGCCGAGATAGCCAAAAAACTGGTACAGATTGCCCATCGGGCACGCAACCTGAAAGGCCATGGCCTGGATGAAGGTATATCCACACGATTGTTGGTCTATGCAGGGCAAATGATTGCAGAAGGGGTTGAACCTTTGGCTGCCTGCCAGATGACATTAGTCACGCCATTGACCGATGATCCGGATATGCGTGAAACGCTGGAAGCCGCTGTTCATACCTTCTTTGTTAGTTGATAAAGGCCGACCCGGTCTCTCCGGTCTGGATATCACATCATGAGCGTCAATCTAGACGATTACCGCGAACAGCTTGAAAAGATAGCGCCGGAACTGGTGCATACGCTGGACAGTACTTTCCAGGATGCAGCCAGAATCATGTCGCCAGCTGGTTTGCAGGAATATATGGAAGGTGCCAAAGGCCTGGCAGAGCTGGGACGGGGTAAAGAACTGGTGGTTGCCTTTCTGGAAGATATTCCGCAAGTGGTCAAGGAATGTGGCGAGGACGTAATACGCGATTGCATCAATGCGGCAATGAAATTATCGTCAATGACCTCGGGTGAGGTTATTGCGCTGATGATTCATAGTCTACCAACTGCTGCCAGACGGTTGGGCGACCCGGAGTTATTACGCGGGTATTTGAGCCTGATTCATCAACTGTCTGCCAAAGCTTCCCGTGGCTTAAGGCCAATGCTCGGCATTATTGATGAATTATTATCCAAACTCACCTTGTCCGGTTTACGCCGCTGGGCTAATTTTGGAGCCGAAGCCTACCGGCGCGACTTGAATAACCTGGTCAAATATTTTGCTCTGGAAACCGCTGACAGCAAGAAGATGCTGCAGAAGGAACGCCGCGGCACGCTGTTTATTGATACCCAACGCAAACTGAATTTCTATCTGCGGGCATTATGGGGCAGGGATTTCTTTCTGCGTCCTACAGCGGCGGATTATGAAGGTTTCAAACCTTATATCGAACTTTTTGTTATGCATTTGCCAGATGCCGTGGATGATATTGCAGGTATCACTGGTCTGGAGCTCTATCGAGCCCAGGCCGCCCATCTGGCAGCACACATTCAATATACCCGAGCACCGATTTCGGCCGAACAACTCAGCCCGGCGCAAATGTTTTTTATCGGACTGCTGGAAGACGCACGGGTTGAGTATCTGGCGATACAGGATTTCCCCGGTTTGCAGAAACTCTGGGGCAGCTTGTTAAATATCGAACAAAGTCAGGATGTTGAGCATAAGGGGCTGCTAAAACTCGAACAATTTGCCCGCAGCCTGCATGATGCATCGATTAAAAACAACGATGACCCATTAAATGCCTTGGCGGAAAGATTCCATCAAAATATTGCTGAGCAAGCAGAAAATAACCAGTTCAGCTGGGATATGGGGCTGGAATTATTTCATCTGTTTGCCGAACAGCGCGAGGTACCCAGTTTACGAATATTAGAATCTATTCGTTTACCTTATCGCGACGATAATCGTTTTGTCTGGGAGTTTGAAGAATTCGATTTCCTGAGGCACGGAGCGGAATATATTCCAGCGAGCCAGCGACAGATACGTAAATATGTCAGTGCCGTTGAAATGGCCAATGAAGTGGATTGTGAGTTGGCTGGCGATGATGCTCAGGAAATCTGGGTGTGTTCCACCAAGTTCATGCCGTATGAAGATGCCGGTGAGGCAACGGTCAGCTTTAATGAGATGTGGGGTAAAGATCCCGTCTCAGAACCCTATCATTATCAGGAATGGGATTATCAGGTGCAGCTGTATCGTCCCGACTGGAGCACGGTATATGAGTATCGTCCCAAAAAAGGCGATCCAGATGACATCGATAATATTCTGAAAGAATACAAACCGGTGGCACATCGTATCCGGCAGATCATCGACTTATTGTCTCCGGCCGGAGTACAACGGCTTCGCAATATGGAAGATGGTGATGAGATTGATATCAATGCTGCAGTTGATGCGATGATTGCCATCCGTATGGGCGAGCAACCCAATACACGGATCACCATGCGCAATGTGATAAAAAATCGGGATTTAGCCGTGACAGTGTTACTGGATTTATCGGAATCAACCAATGATGTTATCGAAGGCAGTGATAAGACGGTTCTGGATTTAACCCGCGAAGCAGCCACCTTAGTTGCTACGGCCATCAATGGCATCGGTGATCCATTTGCTTTACATGGCTTTGCTTCGGATGGCCGACATGATGTGCAATACTTCCGCTTTAAAGATTTCAATCAGCCCTTTGATGATGAATCAAAAGCTCGATTGGCTGGAATGAAAGGTGGTTTATCAACCAGGATGGGTGCGGCAATGCGCCATGCCGCTCAACAGTTATTAAAACAGCCGGAACGTCGCAAGCTATTATTGCTAGTCACCGATGGTGAACCTTCGGATATAGATGAGCGCGATCCTCAGCATTTACGACATGACACCCGCAAAGCGGTGGATGAATTATGGAGCCGTGGTGTGATGACTTATTGTCTGACGCTGGATGCTAATGCTGATAGTTACGTTAAACGAATTTTTGGTGAAAATAACTACACCATTGTTGACCATGTGGATCGGTTGCCTGAAAAACTGCCCACTTTATTTGCCAGCCTGACCCGTTAGGGCTTGTTGATCTTTCATCTCCGCCTCTGTTGTGAGCTGAAAAAGCGTCAATCAAGGCACGAGGAGCGCTTTTTAGTTGTTCTAAATAAGTGACGAGCAACGAAGAGTGGCGTTTTTTCAGTCACAACCCAAAGGGCTGGGGCTATTTTTCCGCCCTACGGCGTTGGAAATGACTTATGTAGAACAACTACATCGCATCATTTCCGTCTTGTAGGACGAAAAAATAGCCGCCAGCAGTGGTGGATATGAAAGATCAACAAGCCCTAGGAAAAATCATGAAAGATCAAAAACGTTACGTTGGTATTGATAAAGAAATAAATGGTGGCATGACCGACACCGGGAAAATCATCCGTGATGCCTGGGTATTTGGTTTAATACCGGAGACCGAAACCTGTGAAGGCTGGGTAGTCCAAGGACTTGAAGATCTGTGGCGCAAGGTTAATCTGGAATGGGAAAAATATGGTTTCAGGGTGGCAAACCTGCCACCGGAGATGCAACAGAAATTTATGTGTATTCACGATGCGGCAATTAATCAAGCCAAACAATCTGGCTGGGATGCCGAACGGGATCTTATCGACGAAGTCTGATGGTCTTGTATTTATACCCGACATCATAAGATTCCAGTTTTGGAAATGAGATCTGGAAAATCTGACTTAAATCTTAAAATCCACCAATAGCTAAATGTGACAATTACGCAGTATCACCACTATGATGGGGTCGCAAGCATCTGCTTAATTTCGGCATATAACGTTTGTAAATCTTCTACACCCTTACGGGCTAACGCGATTTCATTTTCTTCGAATTGATTTCGTAACCCGGCAGCGGCATGAAATAATTCGTAATAGGCTAATTTGAGTCGATCCAGCCATAATTGATTAAATAGCTCTTCCTGCTTACCCTGCTCCAGCCAGTGCATAAAATGGCTGCGTTTGGGGTTCATTAATGGCCAGCTGCTAATTTGAGCAGGACTGCTGTGCAGATTATCAATTACTCGCTGTAACCACTGCTCGCCCTGCATTTGCATTAATGCCAGCAGGCGCTGTTGGGGGGATAAGGTATTATGTGCATGATTCAGCCAGCGTGATTCCGGCTGGTAATCCTCCATCCACAGGCCTAATTCATCTGCTGGCATTGGTTGGGCAATGACATATCCCTGTGCCATATCGCAACCGATAGTCATCAGCATCAAACCATGTTCAACGCTTTCTACCCCTTCGGCGATAACCTGGTGTTGAAATGCATGACTTAACCCAATAACGCCTTCCACTATGGTGAAATCATTGGGATCATCCATGATGTCGCGGACAAAACTCTGGTCAATTTTAATCACATCAACCGGCAAATGCCGCAAATGGCTTAATGATGAGTATCCGGTGCCAAAATCATCTAGTGCGATTCTTACCCCTAGGCCTTCACGGCAGGTACTTATAATCGCTGAAATATTCTGGATATCTGTTAACACGCTGCTTTCAAGCACTTCCAGCTGCAAATATTCGGCTGGCAAGTCCGGATATTTGGCCAATAACCGATCAAGATGGTCAAAAAATCCTGGCCATTGCAGATGATGCGCGGAAATATTCACGCTGATTTCAATGACTCTGTTTTGCTGATGAAAATTTTGTAACTGTTTTAACGTCTGATCAATGACCCAGTTGCCAATACGGATTTCCAGCTCAGTGCCCGCCATTGAACTTAAAAAAGCTGCTGGCTCCAGGATACCTTGCTGAGGATGGTTCCAGCGAAGCAGCGCTTCCGCGCCATGAATGCGCCCATTACGCATATTAATTTTCGGCTGGTAATACAGGCAAAACTGATTTTTGTTAAAGGCTTGATGTAAATTGTCCAACTGGCTTTGCTTAAGCAGAATTTGCTTGTCATGCACAGCATCAAAAATTGAGTAGCGATTTCGGCCTGTCTGTTTTGATTGATACATGGCCTGATCAGCATGACGCAGCAACGTATCTGCATCGGACTGATCCAGTGGATAGAGTGTTACCCCCATACTGGCCCCTAACTGGATGATATCGCCATCAATTCGATAAGGCAGTTGAATGGTGCGTAACAGTCTGCTGACCAATCGTTCGCAGTGTTCTATCGAACTGATGTCATTGAGCAAAATAGCAAATTCATCTCCACCCAGTCGTGATGCTGTGTCATCCAGACGAATACAGGCTTTTATTCGCTGGGCCACCTCAATCAGTACTTGATCGCCGATTTCATGACCATAGTTATCATTGACCGGTTTGAATCCATCCAGATCCAGAAAAATGACTCCCAGCAGACTATGTTGACGAATACTGTGTGCAATAGCCTGCTGGAATCGATCTGCAAATAATGTGCGGTTGGGCAGCTGGGTGAGCATGTCATAATGCGCCATCATTTCCAGCGCCTGCTGTTGTTCCTTAATTTCAGTTATATCGGAAAATAAGCCCAGATAATGCAAGGTATCGCCTTGATCATCCATCAAGGTGGAAATGGTTAACAACTCAGCTAATAATTCGCCATTTTTGCGACGATTCCAGATCTCTCCCTGCCAGTAGCCTTTCTCAATAAGGCTTTGCCAAATCTCCCGATAAAATGACTCGGGATGTTTACCTGATTTGAGGATTGATGGCTGTTGATTAATGACTTCATCACGACTGTAACCGGTGATATCACAAAATGCCGGATTCACATCGACAATACGACCATCCGGTTTGGTGATCAGAATGCCTTCATGTGCCTGGTTAAATACCCGGCCTGATAATTTGAGCTTTTCCTCAGCGAGCTTACGTTCGCTAATATCGTAAAAAATGGTGATAAAGACATCGGCCTGACCATCATTAATTGCGGTGCTGGAAATTATCACTTGTTTGGCTTGTTGTTGCTGGGTCATCACTTTCACTTCAACCGCCTCACCACGATAGGGCAGTGGATGCTGCTCTGCCTGAGCTACAAAAGTCTCCCAAGCCAGTTTGCTGCGTTGACGATAGTTTGGATCGGGATAGGCTTTTTCCAGCCAGACCTTATGGCTGGGTAAGTCTTCCAGGTTATAGCCAAAGCTATCAACAAAGGCTTTGTTGAGATATTGAATCCTGCCTTTGCCGTCACTTAACATGTGCGGAATAGGAGAGGCATTAACAATACTGCGTAATTTGGATTCGTTTCGCGCTAATACCTGACCCGACTGTTTCAGTCTGAACACCCAGAATACAAACAGCAGAATAATCACGGCTATCGTCAGCAGTATTTTGAGCAGGGTTGACTGCGAAACGCCATTATTGATGGTTAGCCCCATCCAGGTCTGCTCAATTCGCTGACGTTCATCAGCTGATATATTGCTTAATACCTTGTTAATGATGGATTGCAGCTGAGGATGAGAAGGGTTTATCCCCATCCTGTATGCATTATATTGCTGAGTTTGTCCGGAAAATTGCAAGTTAATCAGGTTGGCTTGTTTGATGGCATAGTTGGCATATGCAGCATCTCCCACATAAGCATCGGCTTCGCCGGTACTGACCTTTTTTAAAGCTTCGAGTGTGGTTTCAGTGAATATAAGTTTTATATCAGGATGATTCCGGGCCAGATTTTCCTGAACATGGTAACTTTTTTCCACTGCGACAGTTTTGCCTCTCAGATTGTCCAGGTGACCGATATAGCCGAAGCGATTCGCATTGACGATGACCACTGGATTAGTGATATACGGCTGACTGAATAATAAATACTCTGAACGTTCGGGACTCATGTGCAAACAGGAAAGCATATCCAGCTCACCCCGTTGTGCCATTGCGAGAATTTCATGCCAGGGTTTATCGTCTATGATGTCAAATTCCACGCCAAGCTTGGCCTGTAATAGCTGAATATATTCAGCTGCCAAGCCTTGATAATTCCCTTTGCTGTTAATCCATTCGTAAGGTGCAAAATCCCGATCAATGCCGAGTTTGATGACAGGGTTATCCTCCAGCCATGATTGTTCTTCTGGGGTCAGTCGCAATGCAGCATTGGATTGATATATAAAGCCCTCTAATTGGGCCTCGGAGAGTGGTGGTGCAATATTCAGCCGTTCATATATCTGAGCACTGCGGCGAAGACGAGCCGGATCCAATTGGCCCAAAGGAATCAGGTCAGGCAATATCAGTTTCTGAATTTCTCTGGCTTCATGTTGTAGCTGTTCGCGACTGGCCTGGCTGTCATACTGATTGATTATCACATCAATAATTTCTTCAGGATTTTCCAGTGCGTAGCGCCAGCCTTTTAACGAAGCCCGTCGAAACCGCTCAGCGCGACCTGGATTATTGCGAAGCTCTCTATCCCCGGTAAACAAAATGTCACCATAAAAATCAAAACCATAGCTTTGGGGATTAATGATATTGACCTTAACGCCCAGCTGTTCCAATGTGAAAAGCTGATCAGTTCGATAAATTGAGATTGCATCAACCCGGTCATTGATAAAACTATCAAGTTGCAGATCCTGCGGGATGAGTTTGTAATCCTGTGGGGAAATACCGGCATCAGCAAACATAGCGAGGAAAACAGCATCGTTGCCGGCCGAATCGTCAAACATGATGCGTTTATCAAGCATTTCATACGGGCTGACAATGCCAGACTGGGTTTTGCTGACCAGCACTAATGCATCATGCTGAAAAATGGCAGCCAAGGCTCTAATGGGTGAGCCAGCAGCATATTCTGCCAGTAGTCCGATACCACCAATGCCATAATCTGCACGGCCACTGGTGACTTCATTGATAACATTAATACCGGGTTGGCGTTCTCGCAGCGTAACCTGCAAATCTTCCTGTTGGAAATAACCTTGCTGAATAGCGGCGTAATAACCGGCAAACTGAAATTGATGTCGCCATTTAAGTTGCAGCGTAACAGATTCCGTCGATGCAGCCTTGGCCTGGCCAAATAGACATACAAGCAGAATAAACAGCAGAAAAAAAGTAAACCTGTGAGGTATAACGTGCATGGGATCCGTTTTCGAATTGCTTGCCGATAATAGCAAGAATTTCAATTTGTTGGCGGATTATTGGCGAGCTGATGAGTGATTCAACAGATGGATTAGATTTAACCTGAGTTAAGAGGTATGCGCTCGTTGATGTTTGGTTTGAGTAAGTTTTTTTTACGGGAAAAAATATTTTCAGGCAGATAGGCCAGAAATAATAAAAACAGCGACACACTTGCCGGAATAAAACTTAAATCGGTTTTCCGAATATGCCGTTGGGAGAAATCGTCGTGCATTAGCGCAGTCAATAATGCCGTTGATGTTTGTAAATGATGGTAGTGAAATTTGGCCGGTTCCGCCAGTGATTTCAGATAGTCTTCTTTTACACTGGAAAGGTGTTCATTCCCAGCACGACTTTGATTTCCCCACGGGGCATTCCGAGGGACATAGCCTTCAATTTTGCTGGGATCTTCCGGTAAACCAAAAGTCGTTCCCTGTGGTACATCCTCCGCCGTATAGAAGCCAATCTGGATTCCATCTTCATCATATTTTGGGATCCGGCTTAATGCATGATCACCGGTACCCACTATGAGACCACTAATTGGCTGTTGATCATTATTCTCAGCAGATTGTAATTCTCCAAGATCCGGCGCATAACGCGAGTTCATTGGTGGTGCTTCCTGCCCATCGGTAAAAAAAACCAACGTGGCATCGGTTAATTCAACAGTGCGCATCAACTCCAACGTGTTGGCAAATGCCTGAATAATATTACTGTCGGCGACCCAGGCCATTCTCCAGTCAATACGTCTGATGCTCTCCCGGATTTCAGGATAGTCTGAACACACTTCCATGGGGGTATAGAGCAGCGTCGGCATACGTTCAGTAAACACGCCCAGCCCAACTCGTGAACCACAGGGAAGTTGTTGTATGGCAGCTAAAGCATCCGCTTTGACTTTTTCCAGCCGGCTAATCGGATCACCGTTATTATCACGATAATCTTCTACATTCATGCTGCGGGTGATATCTACCATAAAAAAATAATCATATTTTTTACTGGGAAATGGCAGGTTAGGTATTAAAACCGCAATAATCAGTAGAACTGCAGAGCTGCCCAGCAACCAGATAGATTTCATCAGACAATCCCTTAGGGTAAACCAATGGGAAAGCCGGGCATTGCCGACCATAACTCGGTACTGGCATCCTGAGACTCTTCACTGATGGTGACATCACCCAGTGGCAAATCCCGCGACAGACGTTGCGCAGCTTCCAGATTGTATTTAGCCTCCCAGAAGGAGGGCTGGTTTTTCAGTGCAGAGCGATAAAAGTCCTTTGCCACATCGGCCATCGCCACCGCCCGATCAACAGAAAGATTTTCTGCCAAATCGATAGCCTGAACCAAATAAAGATTGCCAAGGTTATAGTGGATATGGACAAGTTGCTGCTGATTAGCCAGCCGCTCAGTGCCGCTATAGGTTTCTACTGCTTCATCAAATAAGTTCAATTTACCTTGCAGATAGGCATAAGCGATTCTGACTTCAGGCGATTGCATATTCAATTTTTCATGATCAACCAGCTCACCTTTATTCAGCAGGAGGATTTGTTGGTTGATTTGCTGCTGTTGTTGCAAGGTATAGATACTGAATATCAGTGCTGTGATAACCGCCAATGCCAACAGGCTGATCAGATAAATAAAATTATTTCGCTTCAAAAACATCATTTTGCCTCCAGCGCTTTGATGCCCAGTAAAATAAGAACGGCAAGCAGGGCAGTCAAAAAACATAAGCGCGTCATATCGTTGCGGGGTATCAATTCGTTATAAACCAGTGGCAAGCTTTCCAGATTATCCAGCTGGTGAATGGCTGCTTCCATAGATTCCGGTGTATCCACCTCATAAGCGTGATATGGGATCGGCAGGGTACGGAAAAACTGATCAAGATAACGCTCTGGCATCACCCGGGGATTATCATCTCGAGCTGATTCAGGCTCAGAGGTGATACCTAATCCATTTTCGGTACGCAGAAAAAACCAATATAAACTTACCTGATAACGCTCAAACCACTCACGCAACACCCGCTGCGCACGATGATCAAGTGTTGCTGCGCCATCAGAGACCAATACAATGACGCGGGAACCGGTATGCGGTTGATCCTGAAAGTAACTCAGGCCCATGCCGAGCCCTTTGGCTACATTGGTAAATGCCAAGCCGGGACTGGTGAGACTGTTTATCGCTGCTTGAGTGGCGGACATGTGCTCTGTGAGCGGGCTGATAAAAAAAGGTTGCGTACTAAACCCGACGACGCCAAATAAGTCGTGCGGCCTATTATTAACAAATTCGGACAATAAACGACGTGCAACCTGACTTTTGGCAGGCGTAGCATTATCGGGTACCTTACCGCCAAATGTTTCATTCATGCTGGCACTTCGATCGAGAACAAACACGATGTGCGCGCCAGTACCTGTTCGGGTAAAAGTTTTTTCCGTTTGGTAAAGTCCGGCTAACCCCAGCACGATGCTGATAAATGCCAGTACCCCTAAAAGTTTAATGAGTCGATTAATCCATCGAGTTGTATTGGATGGTGGAATTAGCCGATTCCAACTGGTGAGTCGTTTATTGAATATACCTGCGATAAATGGCAACAAGGCTAATACTAATAAAACGAGCACCCATGGATGGGCAAATGCGATGTTCATGATTTTTTCAGCGCCAGTTTTTCCGCACCAGCCAATTGTTTGCAGAGCTTCAGTAATTGGTCAAAGTCTCTCTCTGACGCTACCTTTTGCTCGGAGTAGAGCGCTTCAGTGGATAACTGGTAAAAACTATCAATTTGATCCTGATAGCCAGAAAACTCGTTATGTTTATCAATAAACTGATCTGTTTGGTGAGCAAACAATGCATGGCCAGCCAATCTGTTAAAAGCCCTATGTACCGCTTGTAAGGCATGATTAAATGCCGACTCGTCGTTATGGTGTTTGCGTAGCTTTTTGACCTGATGATAAGCCTGCTGAAACGGTGATCGTGTCAGTACAAACAGATATCCCTTAAGGCTTAACCATAAGATCGCCAGAATCAGTAGCGTAATCGCCAGTACCCAGATTTGTTGCTGCAAATCTTTGGTAGGGATAGTTGAGGGAGGTAAATCTGCCTTCATAAAGGCATTTTGGTTGGAGTCTTTGGCTACACCACGAGGCGCAATTTCTTTCAGCGGAGACATGGTGAAGTTCCAGGCCGGTATGGTGAGCGGCTCGGTTTTATCGCCAGTGTTAAAACTTACCGTTAATGGAGGCGTTGCTAATGCTCGGACATCCAGTGGGGCATAAAATGTCTGAAACGTGAAATGCAGTCTGTATTGACGTAACTCAGCACTTTCGCTGATGAGTTCATAGTCGCTGTCGAGTAATAACAACCAATAATCCAACTCCCCGTCGGGAGGAAGTGAGGCTGGCGTTAAGCTAAATTCTGCTGGTACCTGAACAATATAATAATGTTCAATAACATCACCGACCAGAATACCAAAATCTCTTCCCAATGATTGCTGCACAATGCCGGTACGGACTTGGTCAGCATACAAAGCTGTGTTGCAAAAAACAGCTAACAGAACAGCCATAAACATCGGCATGCACACTTTTTGTTTTAATCGCTTATGAATGGCCATGAAAGAATTCGCTTAATTGTTGTGCTGAAAATTGATCAATCATCCAAAACGCTCTGCAATTGTGCTTTTGAAATTGATTATTAAGAAAAATCTTCCGATCAGCGAAAGTCGATTCGATCAGTTTTTTCTGCTTGGGCGTCACAAAAATCAAACTGTTTTCACCCGTCTCAGCATCGTTGATCTGAACAAAGCGCCATAGTGGGTAGTCGTTGTATTCGGCAGAACGCCAGATAACAATCGGCACCAGATAGTGGCCTGATAAGCTATTGAGAATCCGGTAGAGTTTTTCATTACTCCAGTGAAAATCAGAAAGCAAAAATATTAAACAACGACGAGCGGGTAACAACCGCTCTATATCGTTAAAAGCCTCAGCTTCATTATGGTTTGCAGCCTGTCTGGTAGCAGACTCAAAATGCTGTGGCAGTATTTCGGCATTGGTAATGGACTGTATGGAATGACTCAACAAATAACTTTGATAATTATCATTTCTGGCCGCCACTGAATAAGCAATACTCTGTTCAGTTAAGCTGAGCAGTGGTGCTTTATCCTGAACAGTCATGGAATCAGATCCATCTACCAAAGTCATTACGTCCAGTTTGCTGCGTTGACGAAAGGTTTTGACGTAAATCGATTCAAACGGATCGGTCACGCTCATTGCAAGATCAATACGCGCAGGATTCGGGTCAGCTAAAAAGGGAGACTTTTTATAAAAATCACTGCCGGGCCCCTGACGTTTGCTTTTATGCTCACTTTCACGCAGTGCATTCAGCAGAAAGGGTGATCTGTAATCAAAGATCAGGTGTTGAATTTCGTGCTGATTCATGGGGATGGAATAGTATTCAGTACACCACTAATCAGTTCTTCGATAATCGCTTCACCGTTATAGTTGTAAACAGGGTTGATAAAAATACGATGTTTACTGATGGCGCGAATAACCGCATGGAAATCCTCTGGGGTAACGCTATTACGTTGATTGAGCCATGCATGAGCACGAGCACTTCTGGCAAGATAACTTATGCCACGTGGTCCCATACCTCCAAGTACTAACTTTTCTGTGTCGATATCGCTGATCTGGATACCATAATCCTGTGGTCTTCGAAGTGCCTGACACAGGTGAAAACCATAATCCTGAATAGTGTCACTGGAATGGATCTGAGACTGAATAGCCACAGCGATATCATTGAGCTGATGAAACGGCAGTACCGCTTTGTCAGCACTGTCGATGAGCTTGTCTGCATCATAATATCGGGTATTGAACATCAACTCTTTAAGCTGTGCTTCTGCTGTAGGTTGTTTTATGTGCAGTTCCATCATAAAACGATCCCGGGCAGCTGCCGGTAGTTCAAAGGTTTCGTCTTTTTCAATGCGGTTACGATCAGCAAAAACCTGCAGATGAGGAAAAAAGAACGTTTTATTAAAAGCGCTGACGCTACGTTCAGCCATTACCCGAAGTAGCAATGAATGTACTTGAGGTCTGGCACGATTGATTTCATTAAAGAAGAAGATCGATAAATTTTCGCCATGTTTGAGTAAAGGTCCTTCACTCACAGCCGGTTTACCATCATTGGCAATATGGGTGTAATAGACCAGGTCATGTGGCATTAAATCAATGGTGCCTTCAATACGCTCAAAATTGCCACCCAGACTTTCTGCCGTTGCTCTAAGCAAGGTCGTTTTACCGACGCCAACATCACCTTCAAGCAGGATATGGCCACGACAGAAAATAGCCACAACCATTAAATCAATGATGTGTTCCTGACCTAATATTGTCTGATTGATATTTTTTTGCAGGGTGATGGCTTGTTGATGCCAGTCGGTTAAAAGATTTTCGGAATTTTCAGCGACATTGCTCATGTGATGTATGCCCAAACTGACTCGCAGGTCAGAAACAAAACAAAAAAAGAGGCCAGTCGTTAAAACTGGCCTCAGCTTGGGTTTAGTAAGACCACTTACCCGTTTTTTTGAAGTTTTCTACGCGTTTAGCGTTACGAGCTTCCATTGCTTCCATTGCACTGTCTTGCTTATCCAGTTCAGTTTGGCTATGTTTTGGATCATATTTAGATCCTTTGATTTTTTCAGGAAACCCTGGTTTGGCTTCCCAGCATTTTCCTGCCTCTTGGCATTTTGTTCCGTCGTAAGCCATTGCTGACATACCAACAGATAACAATAGTGCTGTAGCGCCGGTTACGGCAAGTGTTTTAATTTTCTTCATATTTCTCTCCTTTTGGTTTTGACAACATAATGCTTGGTAACGTGGTTCCCTATGCTGGCTATGGCCACGCTACCAATCACTAATCTTTATAATCTGCCATTAGCATTTCTAAACTTGCTTAATTAATGGGTCTTATTGAAATTTTCTAATGCTTCTTTGAAATCTTCAGGTATTTCTGCAGGAACCAGATTGGCGCGTTCCTCTTCTGATAACCATAAGGCTTTTTCTGGTTCTCCCCAGTAAATACTGCGTACATACGCCATAACATGCAGTATTTCATCAATGCTTAAATTATTGCGTTGGGGACCCATCATTGAGCGGGCGCCGTCATAAATAATTTCAAAAAAACCTTTATCGTATCGTCCTGCAGGGTAAGTCCAATATGAATCCCCCAGAGCTGGTCCGAGTTTGCCTTCAGCATGGTGACCATGGCAGCCAGAACAGGCAGTCATAAATAAATTTTCACCCACTTTGATGGCTTCTTCATCTTGGTTATATTTATTTTCTGCTGTTTCCATAAAATGTTTTACGGCTTCAGTTTCTTCACCTTTTTTGCCAAAAGAGAAGTCGATTAATGCCCCGGTCGTTGCATTGCGAAATTGCACTTGAGCTTCCGCTGTCATTGGTGTCATGCTGACAGCTGTCAACATAGATAATCCTAGTAAACATGCTGTTTTACGACTAAAAAGTTTTACATTGCTAATCATAGTTTTTGTATAATCCTGTTTAATTAAAAGAGACTGCATGACAAGCTATCAAAGCAGCGGAATCCCTTCTTTTTTGAGGATGGCCGTTATCTTAGGTGCCGCATCTGCCAGGCCCTTATTAATGGCATCAAGCAAGGCTTTATCACCTTCACGCACCGCTACAGATTGATCGTAGTGCTGCACAATACCTTCACCACCTTCAATTTCTCCGAATTCAGGAGATAACACCATTTCTAATGGCGTATCTGAATCACGCACATAACGGGCTACTTCTGGAGCCCATAGATGAGCGATATCACCTTTACCTGAGGTCACTTCGCCGATCAGTTTTTTTGGTTCCAGACGAATATATTTATTGCGTGGGGATTTGAAACCTGACAGAGATTTGGTGTAATTGAAGTTGCCTTCATATTTACCCACTTCCCGTAACATCACTTCTGATGGGCTACCTGGCACTACTACAAAACGATTCAGTTTTTGAATGTCAGGACTATCCCAGTTACTGATGTCCAGATTTTTATCGGCGCGATAGACAAATACATAGCCGGACTTGTAGTAAGGGTCGCTGGTGGCAACACGAGGATCATCGCTATCAACCCCCATAACCACATCACATTCATTTTTTAATAAATGTTCGGTCACTAAAAAAATCGCTGCTTTGTCTGACCAGACAAATTCCAATGGCATATCCATGCTCTGTGCGAGCGTTTCGGCGATTTCATTTTCGAAACCTTGCTGCTGTTTGTTTGAGTAGGGCATTTCATTCGCCGCTGCACAGACTTTTAAGGTTTCCGGTAATCCGTTGTTTGCATGTGCTGGCGTCAGTACAGTCAACAGTGAAGCCATTATCAGGCTGCATTGCGTTAAACGTTTTGAACTGACTGCTTTGTTATTGGTTTTAGTATGGTTGTTTAACATGTCTTACACTCTCAGAAGGGGCTGGCAACACAGTCTTTGTGTTGCCAGCCGGATTGAATACGACGATATAACTTGATGAACTAAGCTATATTGCGAGTCAGTGATTACATTTCGTATTCACCAATACTCAGATCGTCGTAAGGTCCTTTACCATCCAGAGCAAAGACCATCAGACCACCACCCATTTGAGTGTTACGTGCCAGTTCTTTAAAGGCACCTACAGCACCCAGACCAGCTGATGGGTCATTCAAGTCAAACACCAGACCAACTGCAGGCCAACCACCTACACCATAATTAATGGCAACATATTGAATACCATCATGGGTGTAAGTCATTGGATGACCGATAGCGCCTGAAGGCAGTTTGAATTTCCACAACAGATCACCGTTGTCTGCATCACGAGCTTTGATGAAGCCATCGAGTGTGCCGTAGAATACCAAGCCACCAGCTGTGGCCATGGTTCCACCCCAGATTGAGAATTTCTCCATTTTCTCCCAAGCAAATTCACCAGTAATGGCGTTGTATGCTTTAACCTGGCCTGAACCAATACCACGTTGACGATCACCTTTAGGTCCTGGATAACTCCATACGTTTGCACCTACGAAGAATTGACCTGCACGGTAAGGCAGCATGAACGGTTCCCAATCCATACAAAGATGGTTGATACCTAAGTAGAAGTTTTGTCTTTCAGGATCGTATGAATCCATACCCTGGTTGTGGAAACCCATGGCTGAAGGACAGATATCGCGTGAACGATGACCCATTCTGGTACTGAATTCCGGGTCACGAATTGGCAGACCTGTTTCCAGATCCACTTTTTTCACCCAGTTTGCCGTTTCATCCATTTTGTCGGCAGAAACCAAATCACCAGTTTCACGATCCAGCGTATAGATAATGCCGTTACGATCAGGGTGAGTCAGCAATTTACGCATTTTGCCGTTTTTGTCTTTTTGCTCAGAAAGCATCATGACGTTAACGCCAGCGTAGTCCCATTCATCATGAGGTGTTTTTTGATAACCGAATTTGGCTAAACCCGTATCAGCATCACGACCCCAGATAGTCATAGTCCATTTGTTATCACCAGGACGCATGGTTTCGTTCCAAGGCGCAGGATTACCTGAACCGTAGTAGAACATTTCTAAATCAGGGTCATAGGCATACCAACCCCAGTTAGTACCACCACCAATTTTCCAGGCTTCGTCTTCCCAGGTTTTCAGACCCAGATCTTTTTGGCCGTAATGTGGGTTAGCACTGTTAAAGTCTTTCGCCAGGCCAATTTCTGAATCAGGGCCTGTTGCATACCAACGCCAAGCCATTTCACCAGTGTGAATGTCAAAGGCGGTAACATAACCACGAACACCCAGCTCAGCACCAGAAGAACCCTGGATGACAAGGTCTTTTACAACGAATGGTGCTTGTGTTTGGGTTTGACCAACACTGATATCACCATTCTCGACTTGCCAATGTAGCTCACCAGTTTCAGCATTTAATGCCACAACATGACCATCCAGCTGACTTTTTACGATCATTGCCGGAGTTTTATCATCGCCAGGCCAGTAAGCCAGACCACGGTTTACGACGTCACAACATGCAACTGCGCGAGCAGCAGGATCTTGTTTTGGCTTATGCTCCCAGACGATGGTGCCAGGATCATTCAGGTTAATCGCAAAAGTGTTGTTTGGAAAAGGTGAATGGATATACATCATGTCACCAATAACCAAAGGCGCACCTTCATGACCATTCAGCACACCAGTGGAGAATGTCCAAGATGGTGATAATTTGCTGACGTTCTTTTTGTTGATTTGTTTTGAAGTACTGTAATGATCTGCAGAATAGTTCTTACCCTGCATAACCCAGTTAGCTTCATCCTTTTGAAGTTCAACCAGCTTGTCATTGGCGAATGCAGCGCCTACTGTCATCATACCGATGACAGAGCTGACCAATGCAGCTGAACCGGTTTTTGTTAACCGGCTTAGTTTTTTCTCTCTCATATATCCTCCTATTTTAACTGGATGTCAGCTTTCGCTGACCCTGTGTCTCAGCACACATTCAAAATGCGGCTGTGCACCGTTGATATCATCAGTTTTTAGTAGGGGTATGGGATAGAGAGCCTTGCCACCTCTGTTATAGGGAAGTCATCACATAATTGTCAGGGTGATAAACTTTTGCCTTGATGTAAGGCCATTTTACGAAGTTATTGATTATTGGGTGGGTGGATCAAACCAATTTTCTGGGCCAGGAAAATAATATCTGCGAGCTTGGTTGTGCCAAGTTTACGCATCATATTGGTTTTATAATTTGATACCGTTTTAGGAGCCAAAGTAAGACTTTTTGAAATTTCCTCAATACTCATACCTTCAGCAACCATCCTGAAAACAGCAAATTCCTGATGTGACAGGGAATCAATTTTCTGATCCGTTTTAATCAATTTTTCCATTGCAATAGAACGTGCAACTTCGGCACCGAGATAATGACGTTTTTCTGCAACGGATTTTACCGCTTCAATCAGCACATCAGATGAGCATGATTTGGTGATGTAGCCAATCGCACCAAGCTCCAGGGCACGCATGGCCAAAGTGGTTTCTTCATGCATGCTGCAGACCAGAATACGGGCATCTTTATCTCGGTTACAGATCCTTCTGACACACTCTAAACCTCCGGTGCCTGGCATGGTTAAATCTATAATGCAGACTTTAGGTTGCAAAGCAATAAACGCCTGATACCCCTCTTCAGCATTTCCGGATTGTCCAATCACCTCGAAACCGGCCGACTCGAGTAATTGCTGATAGCCTTCTCTGAGAATGGCATGATCGTCTATTAATAGTATGGTGGTACGTTGTTTGTTCATTTCTTCTGATACCTCATTATTAGCATGTATTTTTTACGGTAAATTTTCATAACGGAATATGGAGTGCTAAAACTGTGCCTTTAGGATCTGCTGGATGCAGATTGAACTGGCCATTTAAAGCATGTACCCGCTCACGTATACCAATCAGTCCAAGTCCATTACCCATACCTTCATTGGGATCAAACCCTATTCCGTTGTCACGGATGGTCAGACTGATATCGTTACGTTGGGCTGATTTATTTTGGGTAATTAAATCGATATGAATTGAGCTGGCTTCTGCATGACGGGTAATATTGGTTAACGCTTCCTGCAGGCTGCGATAAATAGTTAATGCGGTGTCATAGTCAACAAGCTGATCATCTACTTCAATAGCGATATTGATCTCGTAATCTGGAAACGACATTTGCCATTGCCCAATCAGATCTTCAATGGCTGCTGAAAGTCCCACGGTTTCAAGGCCAGGAGGTTTTAAGCTGCGTAACTGTGAACGGGTAACGTTACGCAGAAAGCTTGCGCTGTCCTGGATGGTCTTGAGGATTGCTTGAAGTTTAGGATCTTCCGTTTTGTATTTGATGGCAACGGAAGCATTTACATCAATTGCGGCAAGATATTGTCCGAATACATCATGTAATTCTGAGGCAAGGTGATTACGTTCTGCTTCCCTGACCTGGGTAATATGTTTGATAAGAGCACGGTTTTGTAACAGTAACTTTGCATTATCAGCATTTTGCATTTCAAGTTTGGTTTTAATTTCAAGATTACGCTTCAGGGTGTCTTGCATTTCGATATAACGTCTTCGGCCAAACCACATCAATCCAATACTGAATACCAGCAACACAAAAATAATTTCATCCAGTTGATAAAACTCTCCTAATGCTGCCCAGTTAATCCAGCGTTCAGCCAAATCGAAATATCCAGCAACAAAATAGGTCAGTAGCGACGCGCCCACAATGACAACCAAATCAATTTTGCCCCTGTTGCTTTTATCGCCAGGGGATAATTTAGGTGACATCATGTAATTTCGCCCATATTTAATTTTGAGATAAACGACTATTTTATGACGATTATTTTTGATATGTATATGCCAATAATGATGAAAATTATAAAAAAATAAAAAACAGGAAAAAGTCATAACAATAACCGTGACATATTCCCTAATTGATGTGAGTCATCTGCTCTATTTTGCTAATGCAGACAATCTGTACGATAAGTCGAGATTTTATTGGAGCAAAATTTAATGAAAAAATTTTTAAAAACCGTTGTTATTTCTGCATTCATTGCCCTGTTCTCTCTGAACATTGCCTATTCTGAAGAGGCGTTAGCGTTACCTGTAGGTGAATTTGAGTTTGTGAAAATGTTTTCAGGTAAAGATTCTGGTTTTGTAAGAGAAAAACTGGGAGAGCCTGCAGAGATAGTGAAGCGAGAAAATGAAAGTGGAACGGTAGAGTTCTGGATTTATAAAAATATAGTTAAAGTTGGCAATACTGATAAAACATATAAATACACACAGGTTGGAATTATAAATAATTATATTGAGACTCTAGGTAATACAAACAGAAGTCCTAAGTAAATTTATTTTTTGATGAAAAAAGGTTAGAACGTGAATAAAATGATTAATAAACTATCGCTGGCAAGTTTGGGTTTAGTGCTCTTAAGCAGCAGTGTCTTCGCTCATGGACCAACGCCACAAAGGGTTGATGAACACATTACTATTGATGCAGAGGTTGCCACTGTCTGGCAAAAAGTTAATGCTTTTGACCAATTGGATAAATGGCATCCGGCAGTGGAATCAATCACCATGCAGGATGAAACGACAAGAATCGTGACCTTAAAGTCCGGCGGTGAAATTACCGAAAGTCTTGATGAATCAGATGCGGATCGTCATTACATCGGATACCGTTTATTAAAGGAAAATATTGAAGCCATGCCTGTCAGCTTTTATACGATTGGTATCGAAGTAGAGCCAAATGACACCGGAAGTAAAGTAAGTTGGAGTGGTCGTTTCTATCGTGCTGATACCGGCAATTTTCCGCCGGAAAATCTGAATGATGAAGCCGCTGTTAAAGCCATGACAGAATACGCAAAGACAGGGCTGGAAGGTTTAAAAGCCAGCTTGGAAAAATAATCAGTGATGTCCATTAAACCAATTGTTTTTTGCCTGGGAATATTCCCTGCTGTAGCACTGGCTGACGATTTTTATATCAGCAGCCAGTCCGGGAATCATCTTTCTCTATTTGATTCAAAAACAGATGAAATAACAAAAGCGGTAGAGGTTTCTAGTGGTCCGGTAATGGTTGCTGTCGATAAATCCAATGACGCTATTTATCTCTCACATCCTGAGCAAGGCAAATTGTCAGTAATTGATTTGAATAGTTTTGAATTGATCCATGAGATAAAAACAGGTGGTCAGCCTTTTGCTATGGTGCTTGATAGCCAAAAGTCTCAACTTTTTGTGACGGACTGGTCCAGAAATGCATTATTAGTGATTAACACTACCAGCAGGCAATTGGTGGACCTACTTGCGGTTGGGGAGAGCCCTGCCGGGATCGCAATAGATCCCGATGGACGCAAGGTGTTTGTGGCAAACCGTGAAAGCAATTCTGTAATGGTGCTTGATGCTGATACGCCGGACCTGCATGCAACCATAGAAACGGGTGAGCGTCCTTATGCAGTTGCCTTTAATCCAATTAATGGTCATCTGTACGTTACTTGCGTGAAAGATAATTCGCTGACAGTAATTGACACGAAAACCTATGAAAAAATTGCTGATCTCCAACCGGGTAAAGCGCCGTATGGTGTTACGGTGAGCGATGACGGAAAGCAGTTTTATGTTGTGAATCAGAATGACAACACGCTGGTGGAGTTTGATGCGGTAAGTCTGCAAATAACGCAGACGATCAAAACCGAAAAAATGCCGGAAAGTGTTGAGCTATCAAAGGATCAACAGCATGCTTACATCATTAATTGGTTTAGTAACTCATTATCGATTATTGATTTACAGCAAGGAAAACAAACCAGCTCAATCCCACTTAAGGAAGGGCCACGCAAGATTAGTCCGGCTCAATAGAAAATAGAAATCTAAAATCAGGAGCGGTATTTTATACCGCTCCGTTATAGTCCAGCTGTCGCCAGGCTTCATACAGAATAATGGCCGTAGCATTGGAAAGATTCAGGCTGCGGCTTTCTGGATACATCGGGATCCGAATTTTCTGCCTATCAGGCAAGTTGTCCAATAGCGTTGCTGGCAATCCACGTGACTCGGGACCAAACAGCAGAATACTTTCATCGATAAAGGTTGCCTGATGGTGAAACTGTTTCGCCTTAGTGGTGCAGGCAAACAAAGGTCGATTTTGCTGCCATTGTTGAAATGCTGCAAAATCAGCATGCACTTTTACCGGTGCAAATTCATGATAGTCCAGTCCTGCTCTTCTCAGACGTTTATCATCCAAAACAAAAGCCAGTGGCTCAATCAGATGCAGTTGTGCACCTGTGTTGGCGCATAGTCGGATAATATTACCGGTATTGGGCGGGATTTCAGGCTCATAGAGCGCGATGTGTAACACGATTAACTATGGCTGATCTGGATAGTTGGATCGACGTACAAGGTCAGTTTTTGTCCTGGCTGCAATAAAGTGCGATCACTTAAACCATTCCATTCCTTAACTTTATCCACCGTAACATTAAACTTACGTGAAATGGTCCAAAGTGAGTCACCATTACGAATAGTGTAATTGATGGCTTTTAGCTTAGAAACAGTTTGAGTGGGTTGCCAGATAATCAATTGCTGGCCTGAATGTAAAACATCCGAAGGGGTTTTTTTATTCCATTGGGTTAATTCAAACACATCAACAGTATGCGCTTTGGCAATGTTCCACCAGGTATCACCCGCTTTGACCGAATAATTAAATTTTTTCCCCTGCTGCAATTTCTGTTTCGCCAGAGCATTTGCCTCAGCTTCATCAGCCAGAGCAGTGGAAACAGGTATTAACAGGTGAGCTCCAGCACGGATAAAATTGCTGTTAATTTTATTCGCTTTTTTCAGCTCAGCAACCGTCGTGTGATGCATTGCGGCGATTTTGCTCAGTGACTCTCCGGGTTTTACTTCATGGCGTTTCCAGCGTAGCAGATCTTTTTCCGGAATATCCATTAATGCTGTTTCAAATGCACTTGCTTTGGTCGAAGGCAGTACCAGTTCATGGGGGCCTTGTGGTGCCGTTGCCCAGCGATTAAAGCCCGGGTTTAACAGATAAAGCTCATCAAGTGTGATATCTGCCAGATTGGCAGCGAGAGATAAATCAATCTGGCTACCGACATTTACTACGCTCAAATAGGGTTTGTTGGCCACTGGCGACAGTTGTAAGTCATATTGAGCAGGTTGTTTTACCAATTCTGCTACGGCCAATAATTTAGGTACATAAGCTGTGGTTTCTGCAGGCAACTCCAGCGACCAGAAGTCAGTCGGTAAACCGGCTTCTCTGTTACGTTTGATGGCACGACCTACTGTACCTTCACCGGCATTGTAAGCGGCTATGGCAAGTTCCCAATCGTTAAAGTCGTTATGTAACTTTTGCAGATAGTCCAGGGCCGCATTGGTGGATTGAATAACATCACGGCGACCGTCATACCACCAGTTCTGTTCCAGTCCAAATACACGGCCAGTAGCCGGAATAAATTGCCAGATACCGGCCGCTTGTCCAGATGAGAGTGCAAAAGGCTGGTAACCGCTTTCAATAATTGGCAATAAAGCAATTTCCAACGGCATATCGCGACTTTCAAGTTCTTCAACAATGTAAAAAAGATAGGGTCGAGCACGTTCGACAACTTTGTTGAAATAATCTGGATGGTTGGCAAACCAGGTAAGGCGACTTTGAGTTTCCGGATCCAGATCCTGATATTCAGCCAGTTGATAACCATTACGAATACGTTGCCAGACATCAGTGACTTTAGGATCAATTTCCGAATCTTCAAGCACCGATAAATCCAAATCCAGTGGACTCAGCTGTGTCAGCTGATTTTTTTTCCAGTTGGTGTGTTTTGTTAATGGACCATGAGAGGTTTTCTGAGACGGTTCTGCGCTGACAGTTTCAGTATGTTTGGGGGTTGTGCTACAGCCAGCGAAGAGTACCGAAAGCACTGCAAACAGGGGCCATAGACGATTTTTAGTTTTTAACATAAAGGTTTATCATAATGTCGTAAGCACATAATTGTGCTCAATATATACCGGAATAAACGGTTAAAGACCAGTCTTTAACTGCCCGGTTGTTTCTGCCCGCACCTGAATTCTCCTTATTTCAACGTCAATTCCTGAGTGCTTGTTTATTTTTCAAAGCTACTTCTGCTAAAGCGCAATAACATTTATAGAACAGTGATGAATTGAGCCTTTTGAATAAATACCTGACAGTGGATAGGTCTGGCTGTCCTGCTACGTTAAACTATCCTCTAATTTGAAATTAAAGGTTTCGCTACGTGACAGAATTTGCAGGACAACTAAACAAGATGCAGGCGACCCTGCCGGAAACTGATGGGCCAGTAAATTATCAAATGATTTTGGGTGAACATCAGATCCCGATGAATCCACTTATTGGAACGAATATACAGCTGATTTATGCGGGTGAGATTCGTTGCCAGAACTGCCAGCGAATGACCAAGAAAAGCTATAGTGGTGGGTTCTGTTTTCCCTGCTCACAAAAACTGGCGCAATGTGATTTATGCTTTATGAAACCTGAGTTATGTCACTTTGCTCAAGGGACCTGTCGTGAACCTGAGTGGGGTGTTCAGGTGTGTATGCAGGACCATATTGTTTATCTGGCGAATAGTTCAGGGATCAAAGTGGGTATTACCCGAATTTCGCAAATGCCGACACGCTGGCTGGATCAGGGAGCAACCCAGGCGTTGCCCATTTTTCGAGTGAGTAGCCGTTATCATTCCGGTTTGGTTGAAGTCCTGTTTAAAAATCATGTTTCGGATCGCACTGACTGGCGAAAAATGTTGCGCGGCCCTGCTGACACAATTGATCTGGCAGAGCAGCGTGATCAATTACAGGCTGAATGTGCCGATCAAATCCGGCTTTTACAGCAGGAGTTGGGTGAGGATGCCATCACCACACTGACAGATGGAAAAACCCTGGAAATAAGCTACCCTGTGCAGCAATATCCAGAAAAAGTCAGTTCTATGAATTTTGATAAAACACCTGAAATTGCCGGTAAATTATTAGGCATAAAAGGGCAATATCTGATTATGGATAAAGGCGTTTTAAATATCCGTAAATTTACGGGCTACCAAATAACAATGAAGGCTTGATTTGTATGTATCCGCTGCTACGAAATTTGATGTTTAAACTGGATGCTGAAACATCACATCATCTGGGCATGAACAGCCTGAAGTGGATGGAAATGTCTGGATTGTTGAGGCTGCTAATGCCCAAAATGCCGACGGTACCGGTGCATGTAATGGGATTACGTTTTCCTAATCCAGTGGGGTTAGCTGCAGGTCTTGATAAAAACGCTGACTACCTGGAAGCTTTATCTGTATTAGGTTTTGGTTTTATTGAAGTGGGTACTGTGACACCTCGACCTCAACCGGGTAATGCCAAACCCAGACTTTTTCGACTTCCAGAAGCACAGGCGATTATTAACCGAATGGGCTTTAATAACCTTGGTGTAGATCATTTACTGGAACAAGTTCAGGCCGCTCAAACTGATGCAATTATTGGTATCAATATTGGCAAAAACGTTGATACGCCGGTTGATAAAGCGCTGAATGACTATTTGATAGGATTGGAAAAATCTTATCCTCATGCCGATTACATCACTATCAATATCTCATCTCCTAATACTCCCGGTTTACGTAATCTGCAATTTGGCGAAGCACTGGATAATCTTCTGAGCGCTTTGAAAAATCGTCAGGCGGAACTTGCGGAAGAATTTCAGCGTTATGTGCCGATGGCGGTCAAAGTTGCACCGGATTTAACCCTGGAAGAAGTTCAGCAACTGTCTGAATGTTTCAGCCGGGTCGGGATTGATGCCGTGATTGCCACCAATACAACGCTTTCCCGCGAAGCTGTCGCAGGCTTGGCTCACGCTGATGAAGCTGGTGGCTTGAGTGGTAAACCGGTATTTGCCAAATCGACAGAAATTGTTCGACAATTCCGACAGGCTTTACCGGCTGATATGCCGATCATTGCTGCTGGTGGCATTATGAGCGCAGAAGATGCGATGCAAAAGCTGGAAGCGGGTGCTCAACTGATACAAATTTATAGTGGTCTGATTTATCAGGGACCAAAATTAATTCAAGATATCGTCAAAACCATTCAAAAGAGGAGATAACATGGAAACCGGAACAGGCAGCGTCATTGGTGACATTCTGCTGAATATTTTCTTTGCCGCTGTCATTGTCATTGTGGGTCGCACAGTGGTTAGCTGGTTAGTGAAGCTGTCTCGAAAAATTATGGTCCGGGCCAATATTGATCCGATCCTGATTAATTTTTCCAGCTCGATCATTAATATCCTATTGTTGCTGTTTGTGTTGATTGCGGCCTTGGATCAATTGGGTGTAAACACCACCTCGATGATAGCCGTACTGGGTGCTGCCGGCTTAGCTGTGGGATTGGCGCTAAAGGATTCATTACAGAATTTTGCTGCCGGCGTAATGTTGATCATGTATCGACCATTCAGAATTGGTCACTTTGTAGAGGTTGCTGGCGTACTCGGTATTGTTGAGCAAATCACTATCTTCAACACTGTGATGCGAACACCGGATAACCGTGAAGTGATTGTGCCCAATGGCAATATCTATGCAGGTGTTATTACCAACTACTCAGCCCGAGATACCCGCCGCATTGATATGGTGTTTGGTATCGGATATGACGATGATTTGCTCAAAGCCAAACAAATCATCACCGATATCGTCACGGGGCATGAATTGGTGCTTAACGATCCCGAGCCGATTATCCGTGTGGCCGAACTGGGCGATAGCAGCATTACTTTCAATGTCTGGCCATGGGTTAACGCATCGGATCTGGCCACAGTAAGAGCAGATCTGATCGAAACCATCAAACTGGCGTTTGATGCAAACGGCATCAGTATTCCCTATCCACAAATGGATGTGCATTTTAATAATGTAGATGCTGCCAATGAATCAAGCCAGACTAAAAAAGATGAATCAGCCTAGAAATCATCCTTCCAGGCGCGTAATACCTTAAATACCGCCAAAGGCGAATCAAGCGGCTGATCAGCGTAAGCTTCAGCCGCTTTTTTTATTGCGGCATCATCACACCGCAAAAATGGATTGGTGCGTTTTTCCACTTTTAGCTCTGATGGTACGGTGGCGATCTGCTGTTCTCTTAACGC